>NZ_JBBMFF010000270.1:0-104276 GCF_040096185.1 Faecousia intestinalis
GGTTTGCGAGCCATTCGGTGTGGTGCCGGTGGCGGGGGTCGAACCCGCACGGGTTATTAGCCCAACGGATTTTGAGTTATTTGCTCCACACGGAACACAGACAAACTCAGCCCCCTGTGGAGGTCGTTGACGGACACCCAAAAGCCCTGCAAATACTACTATTTTGAAGCTGATATGCAGAAAAGCTCCGTTTCGTCTGCCATTTCCGCTCTTTTCGATTTGGACGGAAATTTTGGATTTTGGAGGGACATCGGAGGGATGTACCCTCAAAACGGAGCACAACAGAACACGCAATAGATTTATCAATTGCAAACATATTATAGCGTATTTCTCTGCCATTGACAACACACTTTCCGAAAAAGAGGTATCGCTATGAGAACGCGCGCACACTATGAAAAACTTTTTGCTGCCTATCCTGATGTTGTCACTCTGCCCGAATTTCAAGCCATGCTGGGCGGCATCGGTGACAGCACAGCCCGAAGAATCATGCGGGCAAATAAGGTCAAACACTTTTATATCAGATGTACATACCTTATACCCAAAGCCTGCGTGATCGATTATGTGCTGAGCGAGGATTATGCGGAATATAGTAAGACACTCAAAGCAAGGGTTTGATCTTTAAGCCATTTGCAGAAATGCAGATGGCTTTTTCCATACCCGTACATAGCCGTCTGCTTCGCCGCAGGCGGCTAAATTTATGCAAAGGAGGAAACCCATATGGCGAATTGCAAAGTGATTGCAGTAACGAACCAAAAGGGCGGCGTGGGCAAAACCACGACTACAGCCAACCTCGGCATCGGGCTTGCCCAGCAGAACAAGCGGGTGCTGCTCATTGACGCAGACGCACAAGGCTCTTTGACACTCTCCCTCGGCTACCCGAAGCCGGACGAACTTCCCGTCACACTGGCGGACATCATGCAGAATGTGATCGACGATACCCCCATCCCGGACGGCTGCGGTATTTTGCATCACGGTGAGGGCGTTGACCTGCTCCCTGCAAACATTGAGCTGTCCGGCATGGAGATCCGGCTGATCAACGCCATGAGCCGGGAAAGCGTACTGCGGACATATATCAATGCGGTCAAGCCCCATTACGACTATATCCTCGTTGACTGTATGCCGTCGCTTGGTATGATGCCGATCAATTCACTGGCCGCAGCGGACAGCGTGATCATCCCGTCCCAGCCGTCGTATCTCTCGGCCAAAGGGCTTGACCTGCTGATGCAGTCCATCGCAAAGGTCAAGAGGCAGATCAACCCGAAACTGAAAATCGACGGCATCCTGTTCACGATGGTGGACAGCCGTACCAACGAGGCCAAGGAGATCATCGCATCTCTGTGTGCCCACTACGGCGAAAAGATCCGGGTATTCGGGACGGAGATCCCCTTTTCCGTCCGAGCCGCAGAAACCAGCGGCCGGGGCAAGAGCATTTTTGCCCACGACAAGAACGGCAAGGTCGCCGCCGCATACCGCTCGCTGACGAAGGAGGTGTTGGAGCTTGAGCGCAAAACCGAGAGATTTAGGGATGACACCGCTCGATGACCTGTTCTCCACCGACGAGAGCCGTGCGGAAGCGCAGCTTGAAAAGGTCGTTACGCTGAACCCCGCCGACATCTCCGACTTTCCCAACCATCCGTTCAAGGTCAAGCAGGACGAGGCTATGGCGGAGATGGTAGACAGCGTAAAGCTGTATGGCGTGTTGGCACCCGCCCTTGTCCGCCCCAAGGCTGACGGCGGCTATGAAATGGTAGCCGGTCATAGGCGAAAATGCGCGGCGACGCTGGCGGGGATCACCGAAATGCCCTGCATCGTCCGCAACCTCACCGATGATGAAGCGACGATCGTCATGGTGGACAGCAATTTGCAGCGAGAAACGATCTTGCCGTCCGAAAAGGCATTCGCCTACAAGATGAAGCTGGAAGCCATGAAACGGCAAGGTCAGCGGTCGGATTTAACTTCGTCACCACTGGTGTCGAAGTCCCGCAGCAACGAGGAATTGGGTCAGAAGAACGGTGATAGCCGAGAACAAGTCAGACGCTTTATCCGCCTGACCGAGCTGATCCCATCGGTGCTTGACATGGTGGACAGCGGCAAGATCGCTTTCCGTCCCGCCGTGGAGCTTTCCTACCTTTCCAAAGAACAGCAACAGAGCCTATACGACACGATGGAGTGTGAGGACTGCACGCCGTCGCTGGCACAGGCCATCAAAATGAAAGAGTTCAGCCGGGATGGGAAACTGACGGAGGAAGTCATCCTCTCTATTATGCAGGAGGAAAAACCGAACCAGCGAGAGCAGTTCAAAATGCCGAAAGAGCGTATCAGCAAGTATTTTGCTCCGGGGACGCCCGCACAGAAAATTGAAGATACCATCATCAAGGCATTGGAATTGTACCGCAGGCGGGAGCGCCAGCGGGATATGGAACGATAGTTACTACCAAGGGGCAGCCATACCCATTTTCAATGGATGTACGGCTGTGTCGGCGTGTTCCCCCTCTCCACACCTCACCCCCTCGAAACTACCTGTACTTCCCGAAAAAAGAGATAGTACAGCGGCGGCAGCTTTGCAGTTTTCGGCAGCGATCCGTACAATGAAAAGGCAAAGGAGGTTTGCGCATATGAAAAACGCAAGGATCATCGCCGTTTTAGTGCTGCTGGCACTTTCTCTTTCGGGCTGTGCAAATGTGGATCGCTCCGAGGTGTCTGCGCCATCTTCGCAGGAAACGGTTATGGCCGAGCCTGCACAAAGCACCGTACCGCAGGAGCAAGCAACGGTTTCTGTTTCGGGAAGTACAGAGGTTCCCGCAGAAATCACAGCAGAACCCGAACCCGTAGAAACAAAGCCGGAGGTTTCAACCCCCGCCAAAGAGGAAACGCCGCCGACCGTCAGCAGCCCTACAGAAACTACCCCGCCGAAAGCATCCGAACCCGAACCACCGACAGAACCAATGGCAACACAGCCACAGGAGCCTGAATCGCCCGCCGAAGAAGAACCCACAGAGCCGGCATTTGACATTCAGACTTGGATCGACTATGCCAAGGCTTATGCCGAAAGCATAGGGCTGCGGATGGAAAGCTCGGCGGTGGATTGTTGGGACAACCCTATTTCGGTAGGTACGCACTGTTCCTATCTGGAACGGGACATTCAAAGCAGGCTGAACCGATACGCCCGTGACGAGGATATAACCGATGTGTGGATATGGGCGGAGGCACGCTCCGACGGGAAATACGACCTGTATATCGGTTATGCCTGAAAACCAAATATTTACCGAGAAACACGGTGCGTTTTTTCATTTCAAGGAGGTCACTCAATGAAAACGCAGAAATTCAAACGAACGCTGTCGCTGTTTCTTGCGATGCTGATGTGCGTTACCACGCTGTTTGGCATGGGAACGACCGCATTTGCCGCAGAAGAAACCGACGAAGTATATCTTATCTCCTATCCCCGTGACGGCGACGCTAACTACGGCGGCGAATGGGGACACAACAGCCTGAGCTTTATGAACGGCTGGTCTACGGCAACATCCCGTTTTACGACGATCCGAGCAATGGGGTCGTATGAGGGCAATATCTGCTACTGCATCGAACCCGGCGTGCCGCAGCAGACGGGCAACACCTTTACGAAAAAGGGCGAGGATTTCTGGGACGAATACCCGTCGTCCTACAACAGTACCATTTCTCCCGATGATATTAAGCTGTTTATCGGCCGTATCTTTCAGTACGGCTATACGGGAACGATCTCGACCTCTTGGCGCTCACAGAATGAGGGCGGCGACAAGCTGGCTCATGCCGTTGCAACCCAGCTTTTGATCTGGGAAACGGTCGTCGGTGAGCGTGATGCCGATTTCAGCAAGGTCGGCACGGGCGGCAAAAACGCCATCGTGGAGCAGATCAGCACGAACCACCCGCTGTACAGTCAGATCATGAGCTACTGCGATTCCATTGCGGCAAGCGTACAGAAGCATTCCAAAGTGCCGAGCTTCTTTTCCAAATCCGCAGGAAAAGCGCAGAATATCGAGCTTGCATGGGACGGCGAAAAGTACACTGCCACACTTACCGATACAAACAATGTCCTTTCCGATTACCTGTTTTCCGCAAGTGTTCCGGGGATTCGTTTTTCCGTAAACGGAAACAAGCTGACCATTACAGCAGATACAGCTCCCGCTGACACAGTAACGATCACAGCCGAAAAGAGAAATTCTCAGCGGCGCGGCGTGATCACTTGGACGGACGGCGTTTACGGCCCGAACGGAAAGCTGCAAGATACCGTCACCTATGCGCAGACGGTGAACGATCCCGTAAAGGGCTATCTGAACATCAAGGTCAGCTACGGCAGTGCCAAAATCGTCAAGACCAGCGAGGACGGCAAGGTAGAGGGCATTTCCTTTACGATCACCGGCAACGGTGTGAACAAGACCGTTACGACGGGCGCAGGCGGTATCATTCAGATCGACAACCTTGCCCCCGGCGTTTACACCGTCACCGAGCAGAACTACGACAAATATGAACCACAGGAGGTGCGCCGTGTCACCGTCGTCAGCGGTCAGGTGACAACGGTCAATTTCAATAATACCTTGAAGCGCGGCACGCTCATCGTGACCAAGACCTCCGAGGACGGCTTGAACGAGGGCGTGAAATTCCACCTCTACGGCACTTCGCTTTCAGGGCTTGCGGTGGATGAATACGCCGTGACCGACAGCGCAGGCAAAGCCGTATTTTCTGATGTGCTGATCGGCACAGGCTACACGCTGGAGGAAGTTGATACGGCGATCCGCTATGTCGTCCCCGCAAAGCAGACGGCGGCGGTGGAATGGAACACCGTCACGAACAAGAGCTTCACGAACATTCTGAAAAAGTGGAATGTCACTGTCACCAAGAGCGATGCCGAAATGGGTCTGCCGCAGGGTGACGCCGCCCTTGCCGGTGCCGTTTACGGTATTTACAAGGGCGACCAGCTTGTGGACACCTACACCACAGACGCAAACGGGCAGTTCACTACAAAATACTATGTCTGCGGGGACGACTGGACCATCCGTGAGATCACGCCCTCGGAGGGCTATCTGCTGGACAGCAGCGTTTATCCCATTGGCGCAGAGGCGAAGAACTATGCCGTGGAATACAACACCACGGCAAACGATGTGACCGAGCAGATCATCAAGGGCAGAATCGCCATCATCAAGCACACCGACGACGGCGAAACGCAGCTTGAAACACCGGAGGCCGGAGCGGAGTTTGCGGTTTTCCTGAAAGCCGCAGGCTCTTATGACAGTGCCAAGACATCCGAGCGTGACTACCTGATCTGCGACGAAAATGGCTATGCGGTCACCAAAGACCTGCCCTACGGCATCTACACGGTGCATCAAACCAAGAGCTGGGACGGCCGTGAGTTGCTTGCCGATTTCGATGTGTATATCGCCAAGGACGGGCAGACCTATCGCTACCTTGCCAACAATCGCAATTTTGAGAGCTATATCAAGATCGTCAAGGTGGACGCCGAAACGGGCAAGGTCATTCCGCTGGCAGGCGCAGGCTTCCGACTCTATCGCCCGGACGGGTCGCTCATCACGCAGACCTTCACCTATCCCGAAGTCACCACCATCGACACCTTTTATACAAACAGCGACGGCTATCTCATTACGCCCGAAATGCTGGAATACGGCACGGGCTATTCGCTGATGGAGGTTTCCGCACCCTACGGTTACACGCTGAACAGCGAGCCGGTCTATTTTGCTGTGACTGCCGACAATGCCACGGAGGAAAACGCCGTTACGGTGGTCGAGGTCACAAAGCCGAACACGGCGCAGAAGGGTGTGATCCGAATCAGCAAGAGCGGCGAGGTCTTTTTCTCCGTCACCGAGGCGGACGGCATCTATCAGCCGGTGTTTACGGTCAAGGGGCTTGCGGGCGCAGTCTATGAGATCACCGCTGCCGAGGACATCATCACGCCGGATGGCACGCTCCGCTATGCAGCCGGAGAGGTCGTCGATACCGTGACCACCGACGAAACGGGACTTGCCGAAAGCAAGCCGCTGTATCTCGGCAAATACGAGGTCAGGGAGATCACCGCTCCCGACGGCTATGTGCTGAACACCGAAGTCCACACGGCAGAGCTTGTGTATGCCGGGCAGGAGGTCGAGATCACCGAAACTGCCGCCGACTTCTGCAATGAGCGGCAGAAAGCCGCCGTTTCTCTGGATAAGGTCTTGGAGCAGGACGAGCATTTCGGCATTGGCAAGAACGGTGAGCTTACCGCCGTGACCTTTGGGCTGTTTGCCGCCGAGGAGCTGACCGCCGCTGACGGCGGCATCATTCCCGCCGACGGCCTGCTGGAAATTGTGTCGGTGGACGAAAACGGTCACGCCGTCTGCAAGACCGACCTGCCATTTGGCAGCTACTATCTCAAAGAGCTTTCCACAGACGAACACTATATCCTCTCCGACGAAAAGTACCCCATCGTATTTGAATACGCCGGGCAGGACACGGCGCTGGTGGACATCAAGGCAAACGGCGGCGCACCCATCGAAAACAAGCTGCTCTACGGCGAGATCCACGGACTGAAAAAGGACGAGGACGGCAGCGGCCTTGCCGGTGCGCTGATCGGACTGTTCCGTGCGGACTGCACCGAGTTTACGACTGAAAACGCCATCCTGACTGCCACCTCTGCCGAGGACGGCAGTTTTTCTTTTGCCCGTGTGCCTTACGGCAACTGGATCGTGAGGGAGATCGAAGCCCCGACCGGCTTTGTGCTGTCGGAGAAAACCTATCCCGTGACCGTCGATGCAGACGGTGCGGTGATCGAGGTAGAGATCGAAAACACACGCATCCGTGGTATGGTACAGCTCACCAAGACCGACCGGGACTATCCCGACAACAAGCTGACGGGTGCGGAGTTCACCGTTTACCGTGACAGCAACGGCAACAAGGAGCTGGATGCGGACGATGCACTGGTCGGCACGCTGACCGAAACCGGCATCGGCGTTTATGAAATGTCCGACCTGCTCTACGGCGGCTATTTCGTCAAAGAAACGAAAGCGCCGGAGGGCTTCTATCTGGATGAAAACGCCTACTATTTCGAGATCGCTGAGGACGGCAAGACCGTGACCGTGGAAAACGAGGCCGGAAAGGGATTTGTCAATGCGCCGCAGATCGGCTCTCTGAAAATCATCAAGACTTCCTCGGACGGCAAAATTGAGGGCTTTTCGTTCCGTGTCACCGGTCCGAACGGCTATGTCGGCGTATTCACCACCGACAAAAACGGCGAGATCATCATTGATGATCTCCGCATCGGTGAGTATGTGGTGTCCGAGGTGTCGGACGGTGCATCTTCCGCCTATGTGCTGCCCGCCGACAAGACGGCATCCGTGTTTGAGGGTGCGGTGACGAAAGTGGAGATGCACAACGAGCTTCGTGACACGCCGAAAACCGGCGACGACAGCAACCCCGCCCTGTGGCTTGCCCTGCTCGGCATTTCCGCTGCGGGTGCTGCTGTGTTGGGCGTAGTCGGATTCAGAAAACGCAGAAAGGAGGGCGCAGAGTAATGGAGCTGAAAACCATTCTGGCAATCGGGCTGGTCGTGTTTATCGTCGGCGCTTTGATCTTCCTGAAGATCAGAGCCAAGAAAAAGTAAGCCTTGGGGCAGCGGTTTCCGCTGCCCCTTTTACATATCCCGAAAACAAAAAAGGAGGCAAGATTATGGTTCATTTCTTTGATTCGGACATAGCGAAAAAGTACGGAGTCAATGCGGCGGTGCTGGCCTGCTTCCTTTGGGATTGTATTGAGCAGAAAAGCACCGAGTCGCCGCAGCTCCATGAGGGCAAGGTCTGGGTGCGCTGTTCGGTGCAGATGATGACCGGCTCTTTCCCGTTTCTGTCCTACGATGAGATCCGCTATGCCCTGAAACGGCTGGTCAAGGGGCGAGTGCTCACCAAGGGACGGTTCAACGAGAGCCGCTTCGACCGCACGAACTGGTACGCCTTTACCGAGTTCGGACAATTTCTGATGGCAGAAAGCGAGGGACGGACGCAATGAAGGACGGCAGGCACATCATTTGGAGCAACGACATTGACTACGACGACTGGCGGGAGGATTTGGAGGAGCAATACCCCGACCTCACCGAAGCCGAGCGTATAGGACTGATGTATGAGCTGAACGGCGACTATCTGGACGACGAGCGCTCCAATCTGGACATTCAGCTCTCCCGTCCCATTCTCGTTGTCGGTGATCTGGGTCTTTGGCACGGCCGCCGCATGGGCTACAAGGAAATTCCGAGCGGCAATATCCGGGACTGCCTTTACAGCGAACGGGACATAGATTACAGCACTTGGTATGTGGATAAAAACGGCGACTTCCGCTGCGATGCCATCCATCACGACGGCACGAACCATTATCTTTACCGTGCCTACAAGGACGGTGTGAGCGACACGCAGATCGAGAACCTGAAAGAAAAACTCTACCGGGGCATTGCCACCCGTGCGGACATTACAAGAGTGACCCGCAGGCTGGGCGACGAGATCGCCCATGTTTACGGCTTTTCCATCCCCCGCAGGCAGGCGCCGGTGCAGGAACGATAACGGAGGCAGCTATGATGAATGTATCAGATACAAGGGACTGCGCCTTTGAAGCCTTTGTTACCAACCTCGGAAAATACAATGAGGGCTTTTTGGTGGGCGAATGGGTGAAGTTTCCCGTGACAAATGAAGAAATGCAGGCGGTTTTCCGGCGCATCGGCATCGGGCGGCGCTATGAGGAATGGTTCATCACCGACTATGACTGCCCGGATGCGGCCATCGGCAAGGTGCTCGGAGAATACGAAAGCCTGAGTGAGCTGAACTACCTCGCCGGGCAGATCATGGAGCTGCGGGAGAGCGACGAGTTCTGGCAGGCAGTCTTGGACTTGGGCGAGAACACCGGCAGCGTGCGGGAGCTGATCAACCTGACCGAAAATATGGACTGCTTTGATTACCTGCCCGGCGTGTGCAGCGACTATGACCTCGGCTATTATTGGATCGAGGAAAGCGGCTGTTATGATACGGACAAGCTCGGTGCGCTGGCAAACTATATCGACTATGAGGGCTTTGGGCGAGATGTTCGCTTGGAGGAAGGCGGCATTTTCGGTGACAACGGATATGTGCGCTCAAACAGTGGCCGCTTTGTGGACATCTACGACGGTGACATCGAGAATATCCCGGAAGAATATCGGATCAGTTCACCTGCCGTTCCTGTTCGTTCCGCATTGCCGCGGCAGGCCGAACAGCCCGAACGATAAAATTTGCACCTTTGATATTGCCTTGCGGTTTGGGTATAGTATAATAAAAACGAGAAGGAAGTGAACACCGTGAGCGACAGCTATTTTGACCTGCCGTCCCGCATCGAGGACGATTTTGCCGAGATTGACAGCGATATTGTGATGGATCTGCAAAACACCAATGAGGACTATGCCGAGCTTTCCGACCGCATGGATCAGTTGAGAGCGCAGTGCCCCGTTATCGACAGGCTGGGCGAGGACGACGGCGAGATCCGCATGACCGCAGAGGAGCATCGGGCGTATGTGGACTATCTGAACCTTGCCCGGCAAATGGAGGACATGGAGCGACAGCACATCTACTTCTGCGGACATACCGACGCCGTGGCCTACCTCAAAAAAATCAAAGCGCTATAAGTACGACGAAAGCGGTGCAGAGAGATCTGCGCCGCTTTTTTGTTGGCAGAAATGCAAAGCGAGTCGAAAAAGATGCTCTGTATAAAAAGTTTTTCTGAATTTTAAGTAAAAACTATTGACCAAAACGGCGTTTTTGGCTATACTAATAGCAAGGAGGCGATACCATGATCGTTAGACCCTACTATTTGGATATATTGAAAACCTATCGGGATGTTCCGCTGGTGAAGATCCTTGCCGGGATTCGCCGCTGCGGGAAATCGACCATTTTGGATATGCTGAAAGACGACCTGCTCGGCAGCGGCATTGCGGCAGACCATGTGATTCATCTGCGCTATACCTCGGAAGAGCTGGACGATGGCATGACTGCCAAGCAGATGTACCGTGACATCAAAGAGAAAATGACCGACGGCGAACGCTACTATCTTCTGCTGGACGAGGTGCAGGAGGTGGACGGCTGGGAAAAGGCTGTCAACAGCCTGCTGGAGGATTCCAATACCGACATCTATGTGACCGGCTCCAACTCCAAACTGATGTCCAGCGAGATCTCCACCTATCTGACAGGGCGGTATATCTCCATTCCCGTTTTTACGCTGTCCTTTGCTGAATATTTGGAGTTTAAGAAGGACAGCGGCCGCACGCCGAAAGAGCTTTTGAACGAATATATCCGCATGGGCGGCTTTCCCATCGTTGCGCTCGGAAACTTTGACGAGCGTTCGTCCTATCAGATCGTCGAGGGTATCTACAATTCCGTTATCACCAGCGACATCACCAAGCGGCACAATATCACAAACTTCGACCTGTTCAACCGTGTGGTAAAGTATGTTGTAGAGAATGTCGGCAAGACTTTTTCTGCCAACGCCATCGTGAAATTCATGAAAGGCGAAGGACGCTCCCTCTCGGTGGAAGCAGTCTATAACTATCTGGAATGGTTGGAAAAGGCTTTTGTAATCTATCGTTGTCAGCGGTACGATATGCAGGGCAAGACCGTCCTGAAAACGCAGGAGAAATTCTATCTTGCGGACGCTTCTCTCAAATACTGCATGATGGGCTTTAATCCGAAATCCGTTGCCGCTATGCTGGAGAACATCGTGTACTTTGAGCTTCGGCGGAAGGGTTATGATGTGTATATCGGCAAAAACTCCACCAAGGAGATCGACTTCGTGGCCGTGCGACGGGACGAGCGGATCTATGTGCAGGTATGCCGCAATCTGCCGGAGGAATCCGACCGGGAGGTTGCCAACCTGCTGGAGATCAAAGACCATTACCCGAAGTATGTGGTGACGATGGACGAACTGGCCGCAGGCAACATCAACGGTGTCAAAATTATGCATCTGGCGGACTTTCTGCTAAGCAAGGAGTATTAAACGGTTTTCTGCATAGGTCAATACGGTTTCTGCACATAAAACAGGCAAAGTATATGCAGATAATAGTTCGCAGGAAAAAGCAGTGACAGCGTATTCTTGGAAACAACATCCCCTATGAAATTACTATTGGAAGTGAGTGTGAAAAAATGATTATATCCGAATTAAGAGTGTATGATTTCCGCCAATTCAAATCTGTGGATGACGCTCCCGGCTTAAAAATCACTTTTCACAAAGGTCTAAACGCACTGATTGGCGAAAACGATTCGGGAAAAACCGCTGTAATTGATGCATTAAAATTAGTCTTGTTGACACAGAGCAATGAGTATATCCGGCCGTCAGATGAGGATTTTTATAAGCCTGTTGGCGAAGATGCGTGCTCAGAGTTCAAGATCGATTGTACGATTTCAGATTTTACACAGAACGAAGCAAAGAACTTTATCGAATATCTTTCATTCAACCAAACGGAGAATGGCATTGAATATACGCTTGAACTTCATTATCGTGCATGGAAAGAAGGACATAAAATCTATCAGGAATTGCGCGTGGGCGATATAGACGATGGAATTTCGATTGATGGAAAAGCAAGAGAATTGCTGAAAGCTGTTTATTTGAAACCGCTCCGTGATGCCGAGCGAGAAATGAGTTCCGGGCGTGGTTCCAGAATCTCGCAAATACTTCTAAATCACCCTGTTTTCAAAGATAAAAAAGAACATACAGTTCTCGATATTTTTCGGGATGCGAATCAACGCATTGAGGATTATTTTATAGGAGATACGGATGGAAAACGCATTCTCCAGACGATCCGCAGTAATTTAGAGTCATTTAGTGATAAAGGCCAAGCCAGTGATGCAGAATTAAAAACCTCGGATATTCAGCTAAAAGCTATACTGGAGTCCCTGTCATTGAATGCTCCTGAGATCAACCCCGGGCTTGGGGAATTGAATCTGCTATTTATTGCGGCGGAGTTATTGCTCCTTAAGGATGATACAGATGGTGGCCTGAAACTGGCTCTAATCGAAGAATTGGAAGCCCATCTGCATCCGCAAGCGCAGCTTCGACTAATCAGTTATCTCCAGAACGAGTATAACGAGAATGATGTCCAAATTATCATATCCACGCATAGCCCCATTTTGGCATCAAAAATCAACCTCAAGAATTTGATTTTAATGAAGAATGGTGCCGGATATGATTTGGCTGAAGGGCGAACCGGATTACAAAAGGGTGATTACCTGTTCCTCCAGCGTTTTCTCGACTCAACAAAGGCCAATTTGTTTTTTGCTAAGGGTATCATAATGGTCGAGGGTGATGCAGAGAATATTTTAATTCCTGTCATTGCAGACATTCTCGGCTATCCATTGGAGAAATACGGTATATCCATTGTAAATGTTGGAAGCACGGCTTTTCTTCGATATAGCGGAATTATGGTAAGAAAAGACGGCGCCGATATAGGAATACCTGTTTCTGTAATAACAGATTGTGATGTTAGACCATACGATGTTGAGCCCACGACAAAGGAGAAAACATTCAACGAGAAGGAAGCTGAATCTTTGCAGGCTAAAGAAAAAAGAGACAGAAAATATACAAATGGCTCCGTGCACGGCTTTACTTCACCACGATGGACGCTCGAGTATTGCATTGCTATGAGTTGCCTTTCGGATGATTTCCATAAGGCGGTTCATTACGGAAAGAAAATTCTGAATGCGCAAGAGCATATTTCACTGACTGATGCCAAGATTGATGAAGCAAATCGTGACGCCGAAGCAGAAGCGCAGGCGTGGAATGGGTTCTCTGCTGCTGAGAGGGCATACAATATTTATGATTTAATGCTTAATGGCGATGGAAAAAGCAGCCTGAAAGCGATTGTTGCCCAGTGCTTAGCTTCGCTTTTGCGTTGGGAAGTATCCATAATTCCAGCTGGGTTGACGCAAGAAAAGATGTTTGATCTCGACTTGTATGGATTCAAAGCCGACGAAAGCAAAGAGGCAGCATTGAAATCTGCAATAGAGAATGATCCATTTTTAAGCTATATTGTGAATGCCATCAAATATGCAGCAGGAGAAACGGTGTAGATAGGAGGATTCTATGATGGAATGGCAGATTTCCGACCAAGATATTCAAGCCGTAGAAGAAATCCTTTTGCCGCATGGCGCACAGTTTCCGGAAGATGCAACGAACGTTATACGTTGTTGGCATTCAACTGATGTAGCAGCCTGTCCCGGCAGCGGAAAGACAACGGTTCTTCTCGCAAAACTGAAATTGTTAGCGGATAGAATGCCGCTCGAAAACGGTGCAGGAATCTGTGTGCTTTCTCATACAAATGTCGCCGTCAATGAGATCAAAAACCGGCTTTCCGATTACGCGGACAGACTTCTCAGCTATCCAAATTATATAGGTACCATCCAGTCGTTTATTGACAGATTTGTGACGATGCCATACTTGCGAAACATCTCTGGACAGAATGTGCAAGTGGTTGATAGCCTGACTTTTGCCCAGCAAGTGCTTAGCAAGATGCAGCATGACGCAAAGTATAGTGCGCTTGACTATGTAACAAAGAATAATTTTGAAACTGGCAAGCAATTCTCAGAACGAATCAATCACACACAGGCATTATACATACGAGATGATGGGGCGCTTTGCATAGGAAGGCAGCAAAAGCCGTTGGCTGGTGCTGGGAAGACTTCTGCTGAGCAATATAAAAAACTGCTGGTCGAGCTTCTTGAAGATGAAGGAATGATACGGTATCAAGACGCCTATGTATATGCAAGCACTGCCATTGGTGAATTACCAGCGGAGTATGCTGACCTCTTTTCGTCACGATTTCAGTATGTATTTATAGATGAATATCAGGATTGCAATAATCTTCAGCGACAAGCCATAGATGCAATATTTGACCCACAAAAATGTGCAGTGTTCAAAATTGGAGATTCCGATCAGGCCATCTACAATTCAGCAGAAGATACAACCCCTGACTGGATGCCGCAGCCTGACTTTCTACCAATTATTACGTCTTGCAGGTTTAACCAAGAAATTGCCAACGTGATCTGCAAGCTAAAAAAGGGCGAGAAAAATATCGTAACGCTTGCCGGGGCGACAGGCGTTAAGCCAGTCTTGCTTGTTTTTTCTCCTGAAAATATTGACAGAGTTATTGGTGGATTCATTTCTGCATTAGATAGGCATGAACTCTACGACAACAATGGCATATATAAGGCTATCGGAGCAGTAAAAAGAGAGGACTTGTCCGGTTTGAAAATTGGGAGCTATTGGACTGAATTTGATGGTTCAGCAAATAAGAAAAACGAGTATAGCTACTGGGTTTTAGTAGATGAGATTGTCCAGTATTTGCTGGAGGGAAAATTGTATAAGGCAGAGCAAAGTGTTCGTAGGCTTTTGTGCCGAGTATTCCACTACATTTCGATAAAGCACCCTATATCAGGAAAAGACTATACCATAGTAGCAATGAAAAATGCTCTCGACGAAAAATACAGAGGGCAGTATCGTCAATGGATATATGAAATGTCGAGGATAAAAACAATTGATAGACATTCGGTAGATCAATTGTTGCGGCAGAAGATAAACGAATTGCTGAGAATTGGAAATCCGAGCCTAACTGATATATTTACTGTTCTTCCAGCGTTTTTTCTCGAAGAATCCACTAGTGTTAATCATGCAGATATAGCCGAGAAAAATGTGCTGATTGATCCTATTAGAGGCCGCAGAATTATATTTGACACTATTCACGGCGTTAAAGGTGAAACGCATGATGCGACTCTATATCTTGAAACCGATAGACAGGGCGCATCCGATTTGAATCGGATTCTTCCGTACTTTGGTATTGGTCGCTGCGGGAGCTCAAGTCTATATGATTCCAGTCGTAAGCTTGCGTATGTTGGTATGAGTAGGCCTAAAAAGCTATTATGCGTAGCAATGCAGGCGGAAACTTATGAAAAGAGTAAGGGCGTATTCGATGCTGACTGGGAAGTTGTTGATTTGAGAGGATAAATACAGCGCACAAAATATATTATCACATACATAGCCGAGAGGTTTTCATTTGGAAAGCCCCTCGGCTATTTTTATGTCAGAACGGAGGTGAAACATATGCCATATATCCCACCGGAGGTGGTAGAAAGAGCTCGTGAGATGGATTTGCTGACTTATCTGCGGACTTATGAACCGCGGGAACTGGTGCATTTCGGGGGCGGCACCTATTGCACCCGTGAGCACGACAGTCTGAAAATCTCCAACGGCAAATGGTGCTGGTTTTCCCGTGGGATCGGCGGCTACTCGGCGCTGGACTACCTCATTAAGGTCAAAGAGATGCCCTTTACGCAGGCAGTTGAAACCATCATGGGGAATCTGTCAGCGGCGCCGCCTGCCTTTGCCCCGGCTCCGAAAGCGCCAAAAGAAAAGGTACTGCTTTTGCCGCAGGTCAACCGCAGTGCCACCTACGCCATCGAATACCTGCACCGCAGAGGGATCGATTATGAGCTGATCGACTTCTGCATCCAAACCGGCCGCCTTTACGAGAGCTATCCCTATCATAATGTAGTGTTCGTGGGGATGGACGCAGACAGCAAGCCCCGCTACGCCAATCAGCGAGGGATCGGCTCGGACTTCATCGGGGACGCCAACGGAAGTGACAAGCACTATTCCTTTGGAATCCCTGCGGCGGTCGCAAGCGATACGCTCCACCTGTTTGAATCGGCGGTGGATCTGCTGTCCTACGGGACGCTGCAAAAGTTGGACGGTAAGGACTGGCGCAGTGAAAACCTGCTCTCCCTCGCCGGTGTCTATAAGCCAAGAGCGAAAATCGAGGAAAGCAGTCTGCCCGCTGCGCTGGTGCGGTATCTTGCCGAGCATCCACATATCCGCCGTGTGGTGCTGCGGCTCGACAACGACGCCACGGGACGGATCGCCGCCGAAACCATCAAGACCCTGCTGCCGAGAAAGTATGCGGTCACGGTGGACATTCAGCCGCCACCGCAGGGCAAGGACTACAACGACTGCCTATGTATGCGGCTGGGATTGCCCATCACTAAGCGCAGAGAAAGGAGCAAAGAACGGTGAGCGACTATATGAGTCCGGGACGGCGCATCCGGCACTATCGTATGCAGAGAGGTATGACGCAAAAAACGCTGGGCATCGCCGCAGGCTTTTCGCCCGAAACCGCCGACATCCGCATTGCTCAGTATGAATCCGGCGCAAGGATGCCGAAACACGATTTGCTCTGTACGCTGGCGGAGGCGTTGGGTGTTTCGCCCTCGGCGCTGGACATTCCCCGTATCAAGAGCCGTGAGGTGCTGAACCAACTGCTGCTTGCGCTGGAGGAAGAATATGCTCTGAAGGTCACGATTACGGAAAACAACGGAAGGAGCAAAACCGATGAAAACCTATATGGTTACGATCACCGAAACAATGCAAAAGACGGTCGAGGTTGAAGCCAACTCCCGTGAGGAAGCTGAGAGAATGGTTGAGCAAAGGTGGAACGACAGCGAATATGCTCCCGGTCATCTTGTTAGGGTGGATTTTTCTGCAAGAGCCACTGAGCGCAGCCGTGACCATGAACGATGAAAGGAGTTTTCTATTATGAGTGAAGAAAAGAAAATCAAAGTAGTTCTGCTGGAGCCGGGCAAGCTCGCCCGCACAGCCGAGATTGATGCGTCCCTTGCCGGGATGCAGAAAACGGTGGGCGGTCTGATCGAGCCGTTTTATCCCTTTGAGGAGCAGGTCTGTATCGTATGCAATGAGGAAAGCAAGATCAATGGGATGCGCCCGAACCGCAGCGTGAAAAATGACGATGGCGTGATGGTGGATTTCATCTTCGGCCCCGCCTTTATCTGCGACTGCCGGGGCGAAAATCTGGACAGCCTTTCCGACGAGCAGATCGACCGCTACGGCAAGATGTTCCGCTATCCCGAACACCTTGCGAGGGTGAACGACACGCTGTTCGGCATCCCGTACCGCCCGCAGTCGGAGCAGGAGCGGTGATATTATTTCGGTCGGTAGCAAAATGTTCGGCCTATGGGACGAACGCTATGCACTGTACCAGCAAGCATCGCCGTTGTGATACCACAACGGCACTTGTCAGGGGTAGCCCCTGAACCCTTTTCGTCCCCACCCATGCGGAGGACGATATTTTTATACCCGAAAGGAGGTCACAGCCGGTGAACAAACCCATGACCTTTTTGGACTTTTTCAGCGGTGTCGGCGGTTTCCGCAAGGGCTTTGAACTTTGCGGCATGGTCTGCAAAGGCCACTGCGAGATCGACAAATTCGCAGACCGCAGCTACCGCGCGATCCACGATGTAAAGGAGGATGAGTGGTATGGCGAGGACATCACCAAAACCGAACCCGCCGACCTGCCGAGAGTCAACCTCTGGGCAGGCGGATTCCCGTGTCAGGACATTTCTGTATCTGGCCGGCAGCGAGGGCTTGCAGGCAAGCGAAGCTCTCTCTTTTTTGAAATCGTTAGACTCCTCAAAGGCACGCCTAACGAGGATCGACCCGAATGGCTTGTCCTTGAAAATGTTAAAAATCTGCTCTCCGTTAATCGCGGATGGGACTTTGCGACCGTTCTCTATTCGTTGGCCGAAATCGGCTATCATATCGAATACGGACTGCTTAATTCACGCTTCCACGGCGTTCCGCAAAACCGGGAACGCATCTACCTTGTCGCTTATCGACATTTTAGAGCCGAGGGTGGACGAAAAGTATTTCCTGTCACCGCAGGCGACGGCAAGGCTCTTATACAACTGATCGGCGGCACGCAGGGCAAGCGTGTCTATGATCCCGTAGGCGTGAGCTGCACGCTGATGAGCGAGGGCGGCGGCTTTGGCGGGCGCACGGGCATGTACTTCATTGACCTGTGCAAAGGCGAACCGAGGCTGACCGAACACGCCCGCTGCATCAAAGCAAGGTATGACAGCGGCATCACCAACCACAGCGGCGACAAAAGCGGCGTTCTTTGCATGAGCGGCGAGTGTTCGGACCGCACCGAGGAAACAGCGCTCATCCAACTAAAACGGGGTACGCCGAAAATCTTGGAGCAGGAGCACACCAAATGCCTGATCGCAGGCTATGACAAGATCGGGGTCAGCAACCGGGGCGAAAGCTCCGGTATTTTTTATGGCTGCCGTGCCGTCCTCACCCCCGACCGGGAAAACAAGCGGCAGAACGGACGGCGCTTCAAGGCGTGCGGCGAACCGGCCTTTTGTCTGAACACGCAGGACAAGCACGGCGTTTATCTCTGCGCCTGCGATTCCTGCGAATACGCTTTGCCCGTCAAGCGGGCAAAGGAGGCGGATCAGAGCAAGCCTGAAAACGGCTCTGCGCTTCCACTCGGCTGCGGACGCATCCGCAAGCTGACACCCCGTGAGTGCTGGCGGCTGCAAGGCTTTTCGGACGATATGTTTGATCGAGCGGCCGCTGTCAATTCCGACGCCCAGCTTTACAAGCAGGCGGGCAACGGTGTGACGATCCCCGTTGTGTATGCAGTTGGAAAACGGATCGTGGAAATTCAAAACGAGCTGAACAAGGAGGTACTATGAGAAAACGCAATGTTCACATTCAATTCTGGCTGGACAAAAAGGAAGCCGAGGCGTTTCAGAAGAAGGTCAAGAAAAGCGGGCTTTCCCGTGAAGCGTATCTTCGGCACTTGGTAACCGGCCTTGAACCGCAGGACGCACCGCCGCCCGACTATTACGCCATGATGCGGGAACTCCACGGGATCGGCAACAATCTCAATCAGATCGCCGCAAAAGCCCACACCCTGAATGCACTGGATGTGCAGCGGTATGACGAGAACTGCCGCAAGCTGGATGAAGCCGTCAAGACAATCACCGCAGCGGTCATTTTGCCCCGCCCGATGAAGTGATGTGCCTATGGCGACGACATCAATATGGCGGGTAAAAGGCTGGCTCGGCAAGGTGGTGATCTATGCGGAGAACCCCGAAAAGACGGCGAACCCGAAATTCTACGCCGACCGGGAGCTGACCGAACAGGACGGGCAGCAGCTTTCCGATGTGATCCGCTACGCCGTCAATTCCGAGAAAACGCAGGAAACGGGCACCGAGGACGGCGCACCGCTCCACCGCTTTGTGTCGGGCATCAACTGCTCTCCCGCCACCGCCCGTGACGAAATGCTTGCCGTAAAAAAGCGGTTCGGCAAGGAGGACGGCACCGTGGCCTATCACGGCTATCAGTCCTTTGCCCCCGGCGAGGCAACGCCCGAACTGGCACATGAGATCGGCGTAAAGCTGGCTGAGCGGCTATGGGGCGACCGCTATCAGGTGATCGTCGCCACCCACCTTGACAAAGAAAATCATCTGCACAATCACTTTGTCGTCAACACCGTATCCTTTGCGGACAGCATCAAATACCACCGCACCCGAAAGGACTACCACGAGATGCAGACGGTTTCCGATGAGCTTTGCTGGGAATACGGACTGTCGGTGATCGAGCAACCGCAGCAAGGCCGGGGCAAGCAATACGGCGAATGGCGTGCCGAGCAGGAACAGCGCCCCACTTGGCGTGGGCTGATCCGTGCAGACATTGACGAGGCGATACGGCAAGCCATGACCGAGCGGCAGTTTTTTGACGCTTTGCGGAAAAAGGGCTATGCGGTGAAGGTCGGCAAAGATATTTCGGTCAGACCGCCGGGCAAGGAGCGATTCGTGCGCCTGATGCGCAATTTCGGTGAGGACTACTCTCTGGACAGCATCCGCAGGCGTATTTTATCTCAGCGCCGCCCCGAACGAAGAACAACGGAGCAAAAACCGGAGATCCTGCGGGTCAGGCTGATCGGCAATCTGAAAACCGCCCGAAAACTGACCGGCTTTCGGACGCTGTATGTTCACTACTGCTATCTGCTGGGCATCTTTCCGAAGAACCGCCCGCAGCAAAGCAGAAAACGGCTGCACTTTCTCCTGCGGGAGGATCTGTTGAAACTGGACGCCATCACCGCCGAAACAAGGCTGCTTGTGCGAAATCGTATTGATACCGCCGAACAGCTTTTTTCATACCGTGACGAGGCGCAAGACAAAATTGCCGCTCTGACCGCTGAGCGAAAACAGCTTTACAAATTGCAGCGGACGGCGGCAGTCAAAGCCGATCCCGAAAAGGCGTCGGAGGTCAAGGTGAAGGTCGCCGCACTTTCCAAAGAGCTTGCCGCGCTGCGAAAGGAGGTGGTTTTATGTAACAGCATTGCCGAGCGTTCCGGCGTGATCCAAGAGAAAATCAAAGCCGTCCGTGAGGACGAACAAATCAAAGGAAAGGAGAAATGTGACCGCGCCGAGCAGCAAAAAAACGCCAGATGATCGGCGGTCACACAAAATTCGCAAGCGAATTTTCTAAACACGAAGGAGATGATGAAATATGTACAATTCCGGTGACGCAGCGGAGCAAGTCGTGCGGATCAGCTTGGAGGGTACGGAAGTTGCCCTGAAGCTGACCGGCTCGGCGGCAAAGAATATCGCCGCCATGCTCTACGCTGTCTGGAAAAACCGAGATAAGAACAAGACCAAAGGCCACCAGCGGCTCTCCGCCATGCT
This sequence comes from Faecousia intestinalis, assembly GCF_040096185.1. Classification (NCBI taxonomy): domain Bacteria; kingdom Bacillati; phylum Bacillota; class Clostridia; order Eubacteriales; family Oscillospiraceae; genus Faecousia; species Faecousia intestinalis. The sequence continues at coordinate 20,565 of NZ_JBBMFF010000270.1, forward strand.
CAAAAGCGGCAAGGAGCTGAAAGTGTTTACCGTCAGCGAGGAGCATCTGAAACAGTTTGCAACCGAAGCCAAACGATACGGTGTTGTCTACTGTGCCCTGCGTGGCAAAGAGCGTTCCGCTGACGGTATGGTAGACATTATGGTGCGTGCCGAGGATGCGTCCAAGATCAACCGCATCGTAGAGCGCTTCAAGCTGGCGACGGTCGATGCCGTTTCCATCAAGCGGGACATTGAACAGTCCAAGGCGGACAAAGCCGCCCCGTCTGCCCCCGAGCAGGAGAAACCCGACAAAGCGGCGGACGACCGCCTGCTGGATGACCTGCTGGGCGCACCCGTTCAAAAGGAGAAACACGCATTTCCAAACCCTGCGGCGGCAAAGACGGAGAAATCCCATCCGTCCGCGCCTACCTCCGAGAAGCAAAGCAGAACCGCCGAGGGTACTGCTAAATCTCCCGAAGAACGCCCCTCTGTCCGTGAGGAACTGCGGGAAATTCGGGAGAGCAGGCAGAAAGAGACGGCAGAGCCGAGCATTTCCGAACCCACCCTGTCGAAAGAGCCGAAAAAGCAGCCGACAACCACTCACAAGCAGCCTTCCCGAAAGAAACCGAAGAAAGCAAAGGAGCGATAAGCCATGAGCAATTTTGATGATATTTTTGAATCCGCCCCACAGACCGACGAATTTGACAAGGAGGCGTGGGCGGCAAAGAAAAAGGCGGAGCGCGACGAGGTTTACGCTCTGGCCGATGCCACCGCCGAGGCGGTCTGCGCTGACGGCAGCAAGTTCCGTAACTATCTGGATGTGCAGGCGACTTTCCGCAACTACTCTGCCACCAACGCCCTGTTGATCCTTGCAACGAAGCCGGATGCCCGCAGGCTGGGCGACAAAGATTTCTGGCGGGATCAGGGCGTGTATATCAAGCGGCAGGAGTTTGGCCGCCCCATCAAGATCGTCGAGTCTAACGGCGAGTACACCCGTGACGACGGCAGCATCGGCGTGTCCTACAACATCAAGCGGGTCTATGACATTTCACAGACTACCGCCCGAACGAGAGCACCGCAGGCGGTTTCTCATGACGCACGGGCGCTGCTGAATGCTCTGATCTACAAGCGCCCTGCGCCGGTGCAGTCTGTGGACGAGCTGCCGAACGGCATGGATGCCGTGTATGACCGTGAGCAGAACGCCGTTTTTGTCCGCCGTGGGCTGTCGGCAAACGATCTGTTCTGCGGTCTGTCCAAAGCACTGGCGCAGGCGGAGCTTGCCCGGACCGGCGAGGAATACACCGAGGAAAATGCCGGGTTCAAGGCGCAGTGCGTTTCCTATATCCTCGGTAAAGAGTTCGGCGTAGATGTGACCGGCTATGCCTTTGAAGCGCCTGCCGACTTCCTGCGTACCGATGACCCGCAGACGATCCGCACTGAACTGACCGACATCCGGGACACCGCCTATGACATTTCCTCAAGGATGATGCGGTCGCTGGAACAAAGCAAAGCGCCCCGCCAGAGTGAACAGGAGCGATAATGATGGGAAAACAGGAAAAACGGGTATTGACCCTTGACCGCTATGAGCACGGCGTTGTGGTCAATGCCCTCAATGAGATGCGGAACGATCTGCTGGAGGAAGAACGCCCCACCGACATTGTTGACGAGGTTCTTTTGAAGGTGATCGATGCCCCCGCAAAGAAGGTAAGGTGCCGAAGCGATGAAGAAAGAGAATAACCCTCTTGTCCTCTGCCTGTTCGGTATTCTCCCCGTGGTGTGGCTGGGGCTGCTGATCGCCCCCGCCGCCCACGGCGGCCTGCCGGAGATTGTCGCCCGGTTTCCTGCGGTAATGAACAACCCGTTTCATATCGAGCTTTGCGGGGACAGCCTGAAAACTGTCATTGTTTTGCTCTGTGCCTACGGGCTTACGGTGGGTGTGATTCTATCTTCCCGCCGCAATTACCGTCGGGGCGAGGAACACGGTTCGGCCAAGTGGGGCTCTGCCCGAACCGTCAACCGAAAATACCGGGCAGCCGCACCAGAGGACAACAAGATCTTCACGCAGAATGTCCGTATGGGTCTGGACGGACGAAAACACCGCCGCAACCTCAACACGGTCGTTGTCGGCGGCAGCGGCGCAGGCAAAACGAGGTTTTACGCCAAACCGAATTTGTGTCAAGCCAACACGAGCTTTACCGTGCTGGACCCGAAGGGCGAGCTGCTGCGCAGCACGGGGCATCTGCTGCGGCTAAAGGGCTATGAGGTGCGGGTGCTGGATCTTCTAAACATGGAGAAAAGCCACTGCTACAACCCGTTTGTTTACCTGCGGGACGACAACGATGTGCAGCGGCTTGTGACCAATCTGTTCAAAAGCACCACGCCGAAAGGCAGCCAGTCCAACGATCCCTTTTGGGACACCGCCGCGTCTATGCTCCTGCTGGCGCTGATCTTCTATCTGAAATACGAAGCGCCACCCGACGAGCAGAACTTTCCAATGGTCATGGAAATGTTGCGTGCGGCGGATGTGCGGGAGGACTGCGACGAATACACCTCGCCGCTGGACGAGCTGTTTGAACGGCTGGAGATGCGGGAGCCCGACCATATTGCCGTGAAGTATTACAAGGACTACCACTCCGGCAGCGCCAAAACACTGAAATCCATTCAGATCACTTTGGCGGCAAGGTTAGAGAAATTCAATCTGTCCTCGTTGGCGGCGCTGACCGCTACGGATGAGCTGGATCTGCCGTCCCTCGGCGAAAAGAAAGTGGCGCTCTTTGCCCTGATCCCCGACAATGATACCAGCTTTAACTTTTTGGTCAGCATTTTGTACACGCAGCTTTTTCAGCAGCTATTCTATCTGGCCGACCACAAATACGGCGGCAGTCTGCCCGTTCCCGTTCACTTCCTAATGGACGAGTTCAGCAATGTCAGCCTGCCGGAGGATTTCTCCAAGATCCTTGCGGTCATGCGTTCCCGCAATGTGTATGTATCGATCATTCTGCAAAATGTAGCGGCACTCAAAGCACTGTTTGAAAAGGAATGGGAGTCGATACTCGGCAACTGCGACGAGTTCCTTTACCTCGGCGGCAACGAAACTTCGACCCACAAGCTGATCTCGGAATCCTATCTCGGCAAATCCACCATCGACACCAACACCTACGGCAAATCCTCTGGGCGCAACGGCAATTACAGCACGAACTATCAGATCAGCGGCAGAGAGCTTCTGACACCGGACGAGGTGCGTATGCTGGACAACCGTTACGCTCTTTTGTTTATCCGTGGTGAGCGTCCTGTAATGGATGAAAAATACGACATTCTGAAACACCCGAACATTGCGCTGACCGAGGACGGCGGTGCAGCCCCCTATCAACACGGTGGGACGGAAAATGCCGTTGCAACGCTCTCGTTTGCAGGCGCTGCCGCCGAAACCATATCTGCACCAAACGAACCCATACCCGATTATGAGCTTCTTTCCGACGAGGATATAGAAGCTCTTTTTTAATGTAAGGAGGATGAACCTATGAAGAACACCAAAAAGACCGCAAACAAGCTGCCTGTGCCCGGCAAGGTCAGAAAGGGCTTCCGTTTCTACTGCGCCGCCGTACTGTCGGTTGCCCTTGTGCTCGGCTGCTCCGTCACGGCCTTCGCTGCCAATGACCCGATCGCCGCCGTGAACAACCTGAGCGATTTCATTTTCGGTCTGATCCGTGCGGTCGGACTGATCCTGCTCGGCTGGGGCATCGTGCAGGTGGGACTTTCGTTCCAGTCCCACGATCCCAGCCAGCGCAGCAACGGCTTTCTCACGCTTGCGGGCGGCATTGTCATCACTTTTGCCAAAGAGATCCTGAACCTGATCACGGGCTGAAAGGAGGCTGAAGATGGAAAAGTGTGAGTGCTATATCCACTCTCTGAAACAGGGAGAAACCCATGTGCTCGGTGAGGCGACGATCCTCAAACGCCTTGGGGACAACGACTACCTTGCCGAATACAACGGCGTGAAATGCCACGCCATATTCAATCCCTTTGCCGGGCGCTACTTTGTAGACGATGTGTACGGCGTGATCCGCAGCACGCCCGACCGGGACAGCAGATAAATGATACGGCACACGGGGCAGGTCACTTCGGCCTGCCCCTATTTGCCGGAAAGGAGGAAGCTGTGAAGAAATACAGCATTATTTACGCAGATCCGCCTTGGCGCTACGAGGTCTATTCTAAAAAGGGGCTTGGGCGCTCCGCCGAATCCCACTACCCGACAATGGAGCTGGAAGATATACGGGCGCTGGCGGTCGGCACGCTTGCCGCCGATGATTGCGTATTGTTTCTATGGACAACGATCCCGCTGCTGCACGACTGCTTTTCAGTCATGCGCGCATGGGGCTTTTCGTATAAGACGGTGGCTTTCGTGTGGATCAAGCAGAACCGCAAGTCCGACAGCCTGTTTTGGGGTATGGGACACTGGACGAGAGCCAATGCGGAGTTCTGTATGCTTGCCACCAAAGGACACCCGAAACGCCGCTCTGCCGGGGTGCATCAAGTCATCCTCTCCCACATCGAAGAACACAGCAAGAAGCCGGAAGAAGCAAGACGGCGCATTGTTGAGCTGATGGGCGATCTGCCACGCATTGAACTGTTCGCCCGTCAGAAAGCGGACGGATGGGATGCTTGGGGCAACGAGGTCGCCTGTGATGTTGCGCTGACGGGAGGTGAGCCGAATGTCGGATAACTGGGTCGTACAGAATCTCGAAAACGCACTCGAAACTTGGAACGAAAAGCTGGCAGAGATCTGGCAGCTCATTACGCAGTCGCCAGAGCAATTCAAGGGCGGCACGATCTGGAATGTGATCGTCGGCATCCACGGTGCGGTGCAGGCTATCGGGCTTGCGCTGCTCGTTTTGTTCTTTGTGGTGGGCGTGATGAAAACCTGCGGCAGCTTTGCGGAACTGAAGCGGCCGGAACACGCCCTGAAAGTGTTCATCCGCTTCGTCCTTGCCAAAGCCGCCGTCACATACGGCTTGGAGCTGATGATTGCCCTGTTCAATATCGTGCAGGGGCTGATCTCTACCATCATGAACGCCGCAGGCTTCGGCACAGCGCAGGAAACCGTGCTGCCCGCCGAGATCGTAACCGCCGTGGAGGACTGCGGCTTTTTTGAAAGCATCCCATTGTGGGCAGTGACCTTGATCGGCGGGCTGTTCATCACGGTCTTGTCGTTTATCATGATCATGACCGTGTACGGCAGATTTTTCAAACTATATCTCTATACGGCCATTGCACCGGTCCCGCTTTCTGCCTTTGCGGGCGAGCCGTCGCAGAACATCGGCAAGAGTTTCATCAAGAGTTATGCCGCCGTCTGCTTGGAGGGGGCAATTATCGTTCTGGCGTGCATCATCTTCTCCCTGTTTGCATCCAGCCCGCCCGTCGTCGATCCCGATGCGGCGGCGGTGACACAGGTGTGGTCGTATGTGGGCGAGTTGGTTTTCAATATGCTGGTGCTCGTCGGCGCAGTCAAAATGGCCGACCGTGTTGTGCGTGAAATGATGGGACTGTAAAGGAGGAAGAAATTTGGAAGTAAAAATCAATCGGGAGATTCGCAACTATACGGAATCCATGTTTTTCGGGCTGTCCATGCGGCAGTTCGTTTTTTCTGTCTTGGCGATCCTCGTCGCCGTGGGGCTGTACTTTTTGCTGAAACCCCATTTCGGGACGGAAACCGTCAGTTGGATGTGCATTCTCGGTGCCGCACCCTTTGCGGCGCTGGGCTTTATCACTTATCACGGCATGACCGCCGAGCAATTTCTCTGGGCGTGGCTGCGCTCGGAGCTGTTAGAGCCGAAAGAGCTTCGCTTTGAGGCATCGAACCTCTACTATGAAGCGCTCAAAGACAAATTGGAGGGAGGAAAATCATGATCAAGACGCTGAAAAACCTGCTGAAACAGGACAAGGAGCGGTACACCGTGCCCCGCAAGGTGCAGGATGTGATCCCCGTCCGCCGCATCTGGAAGGACGGCATTTTTCAGGTGGGCGGCCGCTTTTCCAAGACCTATCAGTTTACCGACATCAATTACCTTGTGGCAAGCCGTGAGGACAAGGAGCAGATGTTCCTTGCCTATTCGGAGCTGCTGAACAGTCTGGATTCCGGGGCGACAACGAAGATCACCATCAACAACCGCAGGCTGAACCGGGCAGATTTTGAGCAGTCGATCTTGATGCCCATGCGGGGCGATGCCTGCGATGTGTACCGCAGGGAATACAATCAAATGCTGCTTGACAAGACCACCGGCGCCAACGGCATCATTCAGGAGAAGTATATCACGGTGTCGGTCTGCAAGAAAGACATCGAAGAAGCCCGCACCTACTTTTCCCGTGTGGGCGCAGACCTGATTGCCCATTTCGCCGCCCTCGGCTCCAAGTGTACCGAACTGGATGCCGCCGAAAAGCTGCGGGTGCTCCACGATTTCTACCGTCAGGGTGAAGAAGCGGCCTTTCACTTTGACCCGCAGGATATGATGCACAAGGGACACAATTTCAAGGACTATATCTGTCCTGACTCAATGGAGAAAAGCAGTGACTGCCTGAAGCTGGGCGAGAAATACTGCCGTGTCTTGTTTTTGAAGGACTACGCTTCGTATATCAAAGACAGCATGGTCACGGAACTGACCGATTTCAACCGAAATATGATGCTGTCGATCGATGTTGTGCCGATCCCCACCGACGAGGCCGTGCGGGAGGTGGAAAACCGTCTGCTCGGCATCGAAACCAATATCACCAACTGGCAGCGCAGGCAGAACGCCAACAACAATTTCTCCGCTGTCGTGCCCTATGATATGGAGCTCCAGCGCAAGGAAAGCAAGGAGTTTCTGGACGACCTGACCACGAGAGATCAGCGGATGATGCTTGCCGTTATTACGATGGTCATTACCGCCGACGACAAAAAGCAGCTCGACAGCGATACCGAAACGGTGCTTGCCGTGGCACGAAAGCATATGTGCCAGCTTGCCGTTCTGAAATTCCAGCAGTTCGACGGGCTGAACACCGTTCTTCCCATCGGCGCACGGAGGATCAATGCGTTCCGTACCCTCACCACTGAGAGCCTTGCGGTGTTTATGCCCTTTAAGGTGCAGGAGGTACAGGACAAGGGCGGCATTTATTTCGGAGAGAACGCCATCTCCCACAACCTCATCATGTGCAACAAAGCAAATCTTCTGAACCAGTCGGCGTTTCTGCTGGGCGTGCCCGGTTCGGGCAAATCGTTCAGCGCCAAGGAGCTGATCGCTTTTCTCATTCTCAATACCGCCGATGATGTGTTGATCTGCGATCCGGAAAACGAATTTGGTGCGCTGGCGGCGGCGCTGGGTAAGGAAACGGCGACCGTCATTCATATGGCGGCTGGCGGCAAAGACCGTTTGAACGCCATGTATATGGTGGACGGCTACGGCGAGAACAACCCCATCGTGGAGAAATCGCAGTTCATCATGTCCCTTGTGGAGCAGATCGATAAGGCCGGTGTCGGCCCGCAGCAAAAATCCATCATCGACCGCTGCACGGCGCTGGTGTATCAGGACGCCGAGCGGACGGGTAAGCCCGCTACGCTCTGTGACCTGCGAAACAAGCTGTTGGAACAGCCCGAAGAAAAGGCAAAAGAAATCGCCTTGTCGCTGGAGCTGTTCACCACCGGCTCACTGGATATTTTCGGCCACGAAAGCACCGTCGATCTCGACAAGCGCATCGTCGTATTCGATATTCACGGCCTTGGCGAGCAGTTGAAGCCGACGGGACTGCTGGTGATCACCGACACCATCCTCAACCGTGTCACTCTCAACTGGAAGAAGGGCAAGCGCACCCACATCTTCATCGACGAATTTCATGTCGTTTTTGAAAATGAGCAGAGCGGCATTTTCTTCAATTCCGCATGGCGGCAGTTCCGTAAGCGCAACGGCTATCCCACTGCCATCACGCAGAATGTAGAATACCTGCTGGATTCCGTGCAGGCAAGCACGATGCTCTCCAACTCCGAGTTTGTGGTCATGCTCAATCAGGCGTTTTCCGACCGTGCCAAGCTCTCAAAACTCCTGAACATCTCTGACGAACAGATGAGCTATGTCACCAACGCCGATGCGGGCTGTGGGCTGATCAAGTACGGCTCGGCGCTGGTGCCGTTTATCAACCGTTTCCCCAAAGATACCGAGCTTTACCGCTTGATGACGACACGCCCCGGCGAGGGTGTGTTCGGCAGCGGAAACGCATCTTAAAGGAGGCCATATATGAAAAGCAAATATCTGATGATCGGGGCGGCCGTATGTGCCGCCCTTTTCCTTTTCTCCGGCATCATGCTCTGTCGGCAGTATGCAGACGAAAAACAGAGCACCGAAGCCTTTGAACAGGTCGCCGCACTGGTGGAAACCGAATCGGCACCCGCCGATACACCGCAGGAAACCGAGCCGCTGCCGGAACTGACGGCATTTGAAAAGTATCGGGCGGTGCAGGAGCAAAACAGCGATTTTGTGGGCTGGCTCTCCATCCCCGGCACGAGCATCGACTATCCCGTGATGCAGACCGTGGACAAGCCGAATTTCTATCTGAAACGAGGCTTTGACAAGCAGTACAGCGATTACGGTGTGCCCTATGTGCAGGAAAACTGCGACCTTGCACTCTCCGACAACTGCGTGATCTACGGCCATCACATGAACAACGGGACGATGTTTGCCGATCTCTGCAAATACGAAAGCGAGGGCTTCTATCAGGAGCACAAGACAATCCATTTTGACACGCTGTCCGGCTTTGGTGAATATGAGATCGTGGCGGTGTTCAAGACCGTTGCCTATTCCGAGCAGGACTTCAAGTATTACCACTTCACCCGTGCGGACTCGGCGGAGGACTTTGGAGCCTATATCGCTCAATGCAAGGCGCTTTCCCTCTACGACACCGGCATAATGGCGGAATACGGCGACAAGCTGATCACGCTCTCCACCTGCGAATACAGCCGCAAAAACGGGCGCATGGTCGTTGTTGCCAAGCGGATCGCCGCACCCTCTGCGGAGGTGGGCAGCGATGCCTGACATCAAAACAAGAGATGCGGTCAATGGAACGGTAAAGGTGATTGGCAAATCGGCGGTAGCCGCCGAGCGGATGAAGGATGCCTATGTCCGCACCAAGGACAAGGCGGAGCACGGTGTTTTTGCGGCGGAATCCTCTCCCGAAGAATATGCCGCCGACCGCACTTTGACCGGGACGGAAACGGCGGCGCACGAAGCCGCCCACGGGCTGGATAAGGCCGGCCGCAAGGGCGTAAAAACCACCAAGGAGAATATCTCCAAGGCAAAGGACTATTTTCAGCGGAGAAAGGCAGACCTGCCGAAAAAGCAGACGAAGGACGCCATGCGGCGAGTGCGCCGCTCTGCCGATACCACGCAAAAAACGATCAAAACGGTAGACCGCAGCGGCAAGACCATCAAGCAGACGGCAAAATCCACAGGCAAGGCAGCAGCCAAGACCACGCAGAAAACCATCAAGACCGCCGAGCAGACCGCCCGGACGACCATAAAAACGACGCAGGCTGCGGCAAAGACGGCACAGAAAACCGCACGGGCCACGGCAAAAGCCGCTAAAACTGCGGCGCAAACCGCCCGTGCAGCAGCAAAAGCGACTGCGGCAGGCATCAAGGCGGCGGTCAAGGCTACCGCTGCTGCCGTCAAAGCCATCATTGCCGGAACAAAAGCGCTGATTGCCGCCATCGCTGCGGGCGGTTGGATCGCCGTTGTCGTGATTATCGTCATCTGTCTGATCGGGCTAATCATCGGCTCTTGCTTCGGCATCTTTTTCTCCGGCGAGGACAGCGGCACGGGACAGACCATGCGACAGGCCGTGCAGGAGATCAATGCCGACTATCAATCACAGATCGACACCACAAGGGCAAACATCACCTATGACGAGCTGGAAATGTCCGGCTCCCGTGCGGTATGGCCGGAGGTGCTGGCGGTGTATGCGGTAAAAACCACCACCGATCCCGACGATCCGCAGGAGGTTGCCACGGTGGACGATGCCAAGAAAGCCATTCTCAACGATATTTTCTGGCAGATGAACGAAATATCTTCCCGCACCGAGAGCAAGACCGAGAAAGTCATTACTGAAACCGACGACGGTCACGGGAACATCGTGGAAACTGCCACGACGGTCACACGCACCTATCTCTATATCACGGTCAGCCACAAGACCGCCGAGGAAATGGCAGACCTTTTCAATTTCAACGCTGACCAGCGACAGCAGCTTTCTGAACTGCTTGCCGAGGAAAACCGCAGTATGTGGTCTGCTGTCCTCTATGGTATTTATTTCGGGGATGATTCCATCGTCACGGTGGCCTTGTCGCAGATCGGCAATGTGGGCGGTCAGCCCTATTGGTCGTGGTATGGATTTGAAAGCCGTGTAGAATGGTGCGCCTGCTTTGTTTCGTGGTGTGCCAATGAGTGCGGCTATATCGACGGCGGCGTTATCCCGAAGTTTGCGGGCTGCGTCAACGGTGTCCAGTGGTTCAAAGACCGTGGACAATGGCAGGACGGCAGCTTTGAACCATCTGCCGGTCAGATCATTTTCTTTGATTGGGACAACAAAGGCAGCTCCGGCCCGCAAGATGGGCAGTCCGATCATGTCGGCATCGTGGAGAAATGCGAAAACGGCATTGTCTACACCATCGAGGGCAATTCCGGCGATAGCTGCCGACAGAACCAATATCCCGTAGGGTATTATGAGATCCTTGGGTATGGAATACCAGCCTTTTAATTAGGCCTATAAAAAGGAGCAAATGGCATAGACCAAAGATGCCATTTGCTCCTTTTGCATGTTACATACCGAATGGGCGGAAAAATCATTAGATGTGTTCAGCTACGATTTTTCCGTTCTTCTTGCATGGGAAATTGAACGATATGATAGAATTTCTTACTTTCGGGGTCAAAACGCATCGTTGCAACGCCGTGATATCGGGCTACTATACGTCCAATGCTCTTCAGCCCCACACCATGAATTCCGGGATTGCGCTTTTTCGTTCGAAACAAGCCCTCATGATCCGGCACAGGTGGTGTGTCGCAGGAATTGACAACTGAAACGATCACAACCTGTTGGTCCTCATTTTTCTTTACGGATAGCTCTATCGTCCGTTCTGCAGAGAAGCTCGCCGCCTCGAACGCATTCGTCAGCAGGTTACCGTAAAAGGTCGTAATACTTGGGGCATCCATAAACGAAAGACAATTATCCCGGATATCACATTGAAAGGTTATTTGGGGGCTTTTACATTTATCCCGAAATTGCTGCAGCATGAAATTAAGTATGGGGTCAGAACATAGTTTTACCTGCTGATCAGGCAGTACATCATCCACGAGTTTTGTAATATACTCGGATATCCCCGGAGCGTTGAAATCGTTTGCCAAGCCGTGAATAGTATTTAGATGTCTTTTGATGTCGTGTATGAGAATGCGCTGGTTTTCGGACTGCTTTTGCAGATCCTGATAATATGCAGCATCTGCTTCTTCTTTTTGAATACTCAAATTCATAGCCAGCTGTTCAGCGTGCATTCGCTGCAAATGGTTGTATATGACCATAAAAATCAGATTGACGATCAGCAAGGTCAACACAATGATTATCATGAGAAGTTCTACCGGCTTTGCCATCTCTGCGCGTACCCCGATATATACCACTACTGCTGAGACAATGACAGAAAAGATCGGTAATATGCAAAGCAATCCCATAAACGCAGGCTCTTCCTGAGCCTGTCGGTTCGGAGCCCAGAGTTTTGCAGCAATGACTGTTATCGAAAAATAAAGCATTTTGCTGATCACAGCCATGACGATCATGATGGCCAAACTATCTGCATAGGCACCAAAACGGAACCCAAACAAGCTGATGATCCATGCTGCGATAATTTCTGTAATAGCCATGATCGAGGTCAGAAAAGCAGAATGCAATATGGCAGATCTCAGTTTGCATTCGTAATTCATCCATAGCAGCAGTAAATTAGCGAGGAAAAATGCTGCGCCATTCAAAACGACGCTGTTAAACCATGTAATGCCAAACAAGAGAAGATAGGCAACCGCAAAAGTGATACCGATTTTCAAGCCGGACGATTTTCTACAAAACAGAGCATCAAAATACAACCATGCAATGGTCGCTTCCGCAATATATAACACGCCATAGCAAATATATTCCGCCATCATTTCACGCTTTCCATATACCACAAATAGGTGTCCTTGAATGCAGTATACCTTCTCCTTGTTAAGTAAGCGGTCATCTCCCTGCCCCGATATTTCAGCAGGATCGTATCTTTGTGAATAGAATTGACAAAGTGCAGATTGACGATATAGCTCCGGTGCGTCATATAAAAGCATGGCAAGGTCAAAGTTTGCCGCCAATACTCCATATTCTGTGTACTTTGCAGAACTCCATCTATCGTATGAACTAAAACTTTTCTCTGTGTCGCTTCAACGCAAATGATCTCTTCCGCACGACGAACAAATACTCCTTCATTCGTTACAATGGGGAACTCGCGGCTTTCCATATTGTACTGGTAAACTGCATCTTTCAGATTGCGAAACAGCCGATTTTTATCAATCGGTTTTGACAAATACCGAAACACCTGAAATCTCATGGCTTCGTCCAAATAATCCGGATAAGAGGTCACGATGAATATTTTTATATTTGGATTCAATTCTTTCAGCTTTGCACCAACATGGATCCCGCTAACGCCGGGCATTTCAACATCTAAAAATGCGATATCCGCACGAGCTTTAGCATTTAACAGAGCATCTCCGCTGGAGTAATAGGCGAATTCCACTTTCTTTCCTCCCAGCTGTGCAAAAAACTCTGACACATATGACAGGAGCTGCTCGATGACCATGGGGTCATCATCACAAAAAATAATACGCACAATAATACCCCTACCTTTTTAAGAGTAGGGGTATTATAGCATATCTAAAAGTAATTGTCACTATTCCATCGGTCAGACGATCTTCTAACCATGATTTGAACGATCGCCAATATAAGGTCGAGGTCATTCTCAGAACATAGTCTCAATCCATCGGTTATATTTTGTGGAATATTGTTTGAGTGCATATTTCCCATCAAAAGGTAATCAGGTGTTACATGCAGAGCGTTACATATGCTGACCAATATTTCGAGGCTGGGTCGTTCTTTCCCACGCTCAATGCTTGATAAGTAATTATTAGATATTCCCACTGTTTCAGCCAGATTTGTTTGCTTGATGCCAGCGTGTATACGCCGTTGAGCAATTCGGTTCCCTATCTCAACGTAGTTCAATTCCACTAGAATCACCTGCCCTCATAAATCCTACCAATAGCATCGCTTAAACTCAACAATCTATTCCAGAATTATTCTGTATTGGATGTAGTTGTATAAATAAAATGCAAATTTGATTTATGCAGCAAAGAATTTTTCTGTTTTAGTTATATATCCTGTGCCTATTTATTGAGCGTATATACGTTTTTGAGTGAATTCTGTCGTTTCGTGTATAATGTCTTTCATTTTATTCAAATTTACACTACAATACATTTGCAGGTAATCTGCAAAAAAATTTCTGGAGGGTTTTATATGAAAAGAACTACTCGAAACAACATGCTGCTGGGAAAAACAGCATCTCTTCTCTCTGCTGTCCTGTGCGCAGTCCTATTTGTCTGTGCAAATACTAACTCCTGTTTTATGATTCACCAGCCTCAAGCGCCCGATGAGCTGCGCAAATTCAGCAAACTCAAATGATCAATCGGCTTTCTGAGCGCGTCGTAAGTTGGCTTAGAAGGGAAGGCTGTGTTGAAGCCTCCGAAGTACCGCTGTTTCGCTATGCAGCTTACAGTTTTATATGGGGGCTGCTTCCTTTTATCATAGTTACTGTATGGGGGATTATTTTCAACGCGCTACTCGAAAGCACTCTATTAATTCTTCCGTTTATGCTGATTCGCAAGTTTAGCGGCGGATATCATCTCTCCAACCCCGGTATTTGCTTTGCCACGTCAACTATCCTTTTGGGATTTGCCGTATGGGGATTAACTGTGATCAATAGCACTACCTCATCAACGGGACTATCTGTTGCAGTTTTTCTATCAGTAGTTATTATTTGCGTGTTTAGTCCTATCGATTCTGAAGCCAGACGCTTATCAGAGAAGGAAATTCGGGTATTCGGGAGGTGGGCCAGAGTTATTGTAATAGCAATGCTAATTGTGTACATTATTTTTCTGGCTATCAAACAGGACTATGTTGCCTTTCCTATCGGATTTGGGATAGTTTTACCAGCTTGTTTGCAAATGCCTGTATTGATCAAGCGGTTATTTGCAAATACACAAAAAAAGCATGACCAAAAGGGCCCATAAATTGTCGTTTCGTGCATCTTCTCTTGAATTCTCATAATTCAAAAAGTAAGATGTACTAAACGGCCGACTCGATAGTGTATAGCAGGCAAAATAGACTATCCGAACTATTTGGCTCGAGGCATAGTCATTTCTCGTTGACAAACGCAGGGCCAGCGTTTGCTATAGTCCAATGCCCACGATCGACATGTGGTGCCATTGCCGATCGTCTTGTGAAAGGACAAACACATTAACTGTATGTTGATTGCAGTTGGGGCAGAAAGAAATCAGCAAATACACCAAATACTAAATAGCAGGAGCTACGCATGAAAAAGGTTATTTCTCTTGTTATGGCCATTGCACTGGTTATGTGCCTTGCCATCCCCACTTTTGCGGCACAGCCCGACACTGTGGTGCCCCAGGCATGCAGTCACACTTGGGGAGCTGCTACTACGTCTACATCATGGGCTAAGTACAACGACTCGCAATGCAAAAAAACCGTTGTGGTGACAAGAGTATGTACTAAATGCGCGAAAGTCACGCAAACATCTACCGTCAGCTATCCTTATCATGGTGAAGCTTTGAGTCGTGCAAGTTGTGATGGCACTACTCAGACGCACGTTTACAACTGCCCCAATTGCGGTGCATATCGGTATACGAAGTGGATCGCATGTCCCGGTGCAGGTAAGAATCACAAAAATGGCTGTCAGTGGTTGCCTATCTAAACTCTTAGTAAGCTTTGTATAGTCAACCCGACCATTAAGCAACAATCTTAAAATGTTGCCGCACCACCCCAGGTGCGGCAACATTTGATATTACGAAAAGGGGGATAGAACTATGAATATTTTCCTCAAGCAGGCAACAAGAAGGCCGCTCTTTACCACATTGCTGGTATTGCTGCTCAGTTTCTCTGTTCTGCTATCCTGCATCGGTTATTCCGCGTGGGAAAGCGCCAAAACACAGAAAAGTGAGATTTCAAATGGTTACACAACGATTGCAATCCCGATAGAGCCTGATCTAAGCAACCTGTCACCAGAGGAGATCGCCACCGCATTGCAGAATCGTGTATTTGCAGACAACGCAGCGCAGGAGGCTCCCCAAATCACCATGGTTGACCGTCGCTGCCTGCTTTCTGCTCATATAGCGGGCAGTAGATCCCTCTCTTCCAGCAGCATCGACCCATCTGAATATAATACTGCATTTGATGGAGAATGTTATTCTCTTGCTGTATTTGCACTGCGCTGCAGCGGCATCCGGGAGCAGCCAACGGAAGGTATGTTTCTGTATGATGCAACATTCAGCGTTGAGGAAATCGTCTGCTTGTCAGACGCATATAATACGTTCCCCAGACCTGATTCGGTACATATCTACAGCGATGTACGCGAATCGGATGGGGCAGTACCATTTGAAAAAGGTAAAACCTATCTTGTGTTCGGCCAATACCAAGATCATCGTGTCGTTCGGTCCGCCGATGGGTATGATCAGGTAAAAAATGAGAATCGCTACATTGTTCCGTTCCCTGAGATCAACAGCAATTTCTATGGTGAGCCCAGCAGTCTTGAACTTGGTAGTTATAATGGGCTGGACTACCATTTCCTTGCGGCAGGACAACTTCCTTGGGTCTGTGAATATACAGGGTCGGTGACAGATTATCTAAACAGCGATGCAGCTTCGACTTGGCGGGAAGATATTGTACCGCTTTGTCAGCTTAACTATGAGTCTGCGGCCGTGATACTGACCGATCGAGCAGAGAGTATGTATTCTTTTAATACCGGTGATGAGGCTTTGTTATCCGGGCGCTTTTTTACAGGCGAAGAGTACACAAACGGTGATGATGTGTGTGTCATCAGTGCAGCCTATGCTGAACAAAACGGCCTCCGGCTGGGAGATATGATTCAGCTTGACTACTATGATTCTGGATTTGGGGAATACAACAACGGTGCGACGGCGAATTCTATGCTTGCGGCGGAAGATCCGGGCCCTTATCGTCAACGATACTATATGTCTCTCGATGATGCGATCGGTGTATGCAAAAATTATACCGTTATTGGCATTTATACTGGCGCTCGATTCGCATTTGGCGCATATCAGCTTAATGCGGACACGATTTTGGTTCCCAAAGCATCTGTTCCTAATGCGCAGAATTATGAAACACGGGCAAATTCCTTACTGAACACTTTTGTCCTGAAAAATGGCTCTGCAAAAGAATTTGAAAAGTACATGGAGCAGCAGAACCTCGCTGGACAATTTCTCTATTTCGATCAGGACTTTTCTTCTATGCAGGAATCACTGGATGCACTTGAAACCAATGCCATGCGCCTGATGATGGTCGGCATCGGAGTATTCCTGCTTACTTCCGCACTGTTTTTGTTTCTGAATTTCCGCAGAATGAACTTGACGATCCGTGGTGTTCGCCTCTTGGGCAGGTCATCCAAGGCAGTATTCCGGGAAATCATCATGGCACTTATTCCTTTGGAAACCCTTGCAGTCTTGTTTGGCACATGTGCTGCAATTGCGCTATTTGATGTTGTTACACGGAATCTGCTTTCGAGCGCTCTTACGCTCCGACCGGAGGCAATGGCGGTTTCTGCTGTTACTGCATTTGTATTTCTCATGGTTTCTACTATGATCAGCACGGCGATCTTTGCGAACCGCAAGCTGATGAAAGCAAAATAAGGCTTGCCTTGAAAGGAGCATAATTGTCTATGTCTCAAAAAAACGGTCACGCTCTTGAAAGTGTAACACTGACTGCCATGCTCCGCCGATGGACATCAAGTCTGCTCCTTATTGCGGTTGCCGCCGCAGGGGCTCTTTCTGCAATGATCTTACAGAATTTAACTATCCGTCAGGAGAATGCTTTATGCAACACGATTGAGAATACCACAATTTCCTGCACCGTAACAAATGCAAAAGGTACTGATTCCGGCAACCTGCAAATGCTTTCGGCTTTTGTAGAGATGTTGGAGGGGAAACGACGGTTGCGGGAATGCTATTTGGACGATTATGTAAAAAACGTGCGGGCAAAAGCGAAAATGTCATTGGAGAAACCGGAAGGCGCAACACTCAGCAGGATTCTCTCGATCGATTCCGATCCCGCTCTTTCTCAAGCAGAAGGGGTCTATGTCCAATTTTTTGAAGACTGGGAGGAAGGAGTTCTGCGCGGGCAAGAACAAGTATGCCTGATTTCATCTGACTTGGTCACCGATGGCGAATACATTACCGTTGCCGCCGATATGGGCGAATCTGCACGATTGCGAATCATAGGGACTGTTACAAACGGCCCGAGCAATGAAATATATTGTCCCTATTTCATGTCATGGAGTGAAGGCGTTTCCGTTGCTTTTCTGACGGACAGCTGTTCTTTCGATATCCGAAACAATCAAAAGCTGGAAGAAAGCAAATCGTATATTTACGAGTGGTTTGTTCGCCCGGATCTCAGCAATCAAATGGATGGTCTTACTTTTGGTGTTTTAATCCACGATGAGACCTATCAGAAAAATATAGAGGAGATTCAGGCGAACCTTTCCATGCTGCATCTGTTGCTGCCGGTTTTGATCATTGTATGCGGCGGCATCGGCTTTTTCGCAAGTTTTCTGGCAACTCGCGGCAGGACAAAAGAGTTTGCTGTCATGCGCTGCCTCGGCATGAAACAATGTAAAATTTTTGGATTGGTCATGGGAGAACTTTCTATTCTCGCTTTTACAGGTGCATTCTTCGGTATAGCTGGTGGCATTCTTCTGGAAGGCGAAATACAGACAAGTGCATTGCTTCATGCTGCGCTGATGACAGGTATATTTTTACTCGGTTCCGCGGTTGCAGCACTTCGGATCACAAGCATAAATGTTATGAATCTCATGAAGGTGGAGGATTGAATATGAATATCCTGACTTCCAAACAAGTTACATACGAATATAGAAATGCAGTCCAGACAGTAAGGGCTGTGAATGGTGTCAGTTGCACTTTTCAACAGGGGCATGTTTATGCCATTGTAGGGCCTTCCGGCAGCGGGAAGACTACATTTCTATCGTTGCTTGCAGGACTGGATGTGCCGACCTCCGGCACGATCGAATTAGACGGAGAATCCACGGCGAAAATGAACCGTGATTCTTACCGGCTGAACCATGTGTCCGTGATTTACCAGAATTTCAACTTGTTTCAACACCTGACCGTGTTGGAGAACGCCGCCTATCCCCTGTATGTCCGCAAAATGCCAAAGAAAAAAGCGGATGAGCTCGCAGCAGAAAAACTTCTGCAAGTTGGGTTGAAGGAGGATCAGTTCAAGCGGTTTCCCAATATGCTCTCCGGAGGAGAGCAGCAGCGAGTGGCTATCGCCCGCGCGCTAACCTCAGGCAGTGAGCTTATTCTGGCAGACGAACCTACCGGCAATTTGGACAGTGAAAACAGCCGAAACATTGTTGGTATTCTGCAAGGGCTGGCCCATGAGGGAAATCGCTGTGTTATCATTGTCACCCACGATCCCGCAGTAGCAGAGGTAGCCGATGTGCTACTAAAGATGAAAGACGGTAAGTTGATTCACTGATCCGTTGCATCACCTATTTGCACAAGGAAAATGACCGACAGTGCCATATACCAAAAGATTCGCTTGCAGTTTAGAGCCCATTTTGGTGACTTGAAGTCTTATGTCTTCAAGGATATGGCTACGGAAATCCGTAAAATGGTTGTCACCTTGCGGTGTATAGCAAAAACATGATGCCGATTTGATAGATGCTTTCGCTGCTGTGACCGGACAATGAGGATTATCCTGAAAGCATGACAAAAGCATCGGGCGCTTGATCCATCGCTTGCATCAATTATTCAACTTGATTTCTACTCATTCCTTGATGCTGAACTGCACGGTCATTATAATAATGAATTAAACGCACTTGCTTTGCGGCTTCTGCCGCTTTGCAGGTGCGTTTTGCTATATCTGTGCCTTTTGCGTGGCAGCGTAGGCTGCCGCAGCCCTCCGTCCGATTTGGATCATTCAAAAATTCAAATCGAAACGGAGGATAACGCTATGGATGGAAACCATCCGAAACGAAGAAAGGACAAATATGATCCCTATACCATCAGCACGACCGAGGACGGCCGCCATTGGCTGACCTTTTTGGACGGGCAAGGCGATCGGCATCATGTTGAGATCAGTGCTGCCGTATTTACACTGTTCGATTCCTTTGAGTTGGACGATCTCTCCTATCTGAACGAGGTGGATCGCCACTATGAGCAGTCGGAGCTCACGGAGGCATCGTTGTATGACCGAGCCGTGCATCGCCCGGCGACGGTCGAAGAAAGCGCTTTGCAGAGCATGGAATATGCGCAGTTACATAGGGCGATCTCTGAACTGCCCGAAATACAAAAGCGGAGGTTGATCCTCTACTATTTTCAAGGCTTGACCTATGAGCAGATTGCAGAAATGGAGGGATGCACCAAACGGGCAGTGAAATTCAGTGTAGACATCGCCGTGGAAAAGCTCAAAAAGTTTTTCAAAAATTTTTGAGTTCAGACTACACAAATAGCCTTTAAGTGAGGAAACAGGTGGAGAGGTACGAAAACTCTCTGCCTGTTTTCCTTTTCGGCAAGCAGGGATGATCTTTGACAACCGAATAACCATTCATCAAGCACATTCCTATTGCCATTGCGAAAGCATGAGCCACATTAGCGGCTGCGCCATAATCCGCATTGCGGGGAGCGAGAAACAGTCGGCTATCACGGGCGGGTGGCTCCCGCCCCGGCGACGACCGGCAATAGGGCTAACGATACTCCCGTCCAGCCACAGTCCGAGCGTGATAAGCGGCATTTCGACCGTGAAGCCGTCGCAGGCAATGGGGGCGGTTGCGAGAGAACCTCGTGAGGGTGAAATTCCCGTGGAGCCGACAGCCATCGGCCGCTTGATGACTTCCCAATAGAAAATCGGGGTGTCGAGGACAAATAGATTTTCTTCAAAATACTACGGTCAAGCGGCGGGACGGGTCAGACGAAACGGAGAATGCTTTATCTCTCACCGACCTCAATTCTGTTCTGCCGCTTGACCTCTACATAGGCGGAAACGCCTAAATACACAAAGGAGGTCATCACAGAATGAACCACACATATTTGCGCGGCGATATGTATTACGCCGATCTAGGCCGGGGTATCGGCTCCGAGCAGGAGGGCTATCGCCCCGTCGTGATCATTCAGAACAATGTCGGGAACAAACACAGCCCCACGGTCATTATCGCTTCCATTACGAGCAAAACCGGCGTGAAAGCCAAACTTCCCACCCACTACTACATCGACGCCGAGGACGGCTTGGAGCTGCCCTCCATCGTCCTGCTGGAACAGCTGCGCACCGTCGATAAGCGACGCTTGGGCAACTTCATCGGGCATCTGTCCGAAAAGCACATTTGCGGCATCAACCATGCGCTGGCGGTCAGCATCGGTCTGATCGAAAGCGTCCCGAAAAAACTGATCCTCTGCCTTTGCAGCACCTGCGCCGATAACTTCTGCGGCACGGGTGCTTATTCTTTGCGCAGGATCGAGCCGCAGCAGATCGAAAAGGATACCTGCACCTACTGCAATCAGCGGAAGGGATACGACTATGAGCTGATTCCGAAGAAACGGTAAGGAGGACTACCTATGGAATCTCAGGTAGCCTATAAATTGTTGTTCACCGAATATCCCGATGTAGTCAATGTCGAGCAGATGTGTGAAATGCTCGGTGGCATCTGCGATAAAACGGCATATCGGCTTTTGAAATCCGGCGAAATCAAGAGCTTTATCGTCGGCCGTCATTATCGAATCCCGAAGCTCAACATTCTGGAATACTTGGAATTGATAGATAAATCTAATGCGTAAAACCTCGTTTGCACATTTGGCCTACGAGGTTCTTTCTGCTACAATATGAATGTCAATGGCAGATGAATCTACGCTGTACCACTCAAAGGAGGTTTTATTATGGTAGCAGGACATCTGCGAGAAAAAAACGGGTACTATCATATGGTACTGAATTATGTGGACGAATACGGCAAACGGCACACGCCGTCGAAATCCACGGGTCTAACCGTAAAGGGAAACAAAAAGCGTGCCGAAAAAATGCTTTCCGAAGCTCGTGCCGCAAAAGAAGCCGAATTAGAGGCAAGAGCGATCGAACGAAGCACAGGCAAAGCCCCTGCGGGCACGATCCTTTTCACTGCATTTCTGCTTGACTGGCTGGAAATGACGAAAAAGAATGTGGAGGAAACCACCTACGGGGCGTATGCAATGGGGATCAAAAACAAGATCATTCCGTACTTTGAAGAACACCATCCCGGACTGGCGCTGTGCGAGGTGACACCAAAACACATACAGGATTATTACACCTACGAATTGATGGTGCGAGGTGTTTCCGCAAACACGGTCATACATCGTCATGCCAATATCCGTAAAGCCTTACAGCACGCTTTCAAGCTCGGTTTGATTGATACGAACCCTGCGGATCGCATTGAGCGACCGAAAAAAGAAAAGTTTGTCGGCAGCGTTTACGAAGAAGATGAACTAAACCGCCTTTTTGAGATCGTCAAAGGCGACCCCATAGAGCTTGGCGTTATCCTCGGCGCATTTTACGGACTGCGCCGAAGTGAAGCGGTTGGCTTGAAGTGGGACGCGATCGACTTCAAAAAGAAAACCATTACTATCCGGCATACCGTCACGCAGGCGACCATAGATGGCAAAAGCAAAATCATCCAAAAGGATCGGACAAAGACGAAATCCAGCTACCGCAGTCTGCCGCTTGTCCCGCCGTTTGAAGAATTGCTGCACCGTCTGAAAGCACAGCAGGAGTTGAATCAAAAACTATGCGGGCGTTCCTATTGCAAAAAATACACCGGTTATATCTATGTCAACGAGATCGGTGAACTTGTGAAGCCCGGATATCTCACACAGCATTTTCCGCTGATTCTGCAAAAGAACGGTATGCGGAAGATTCGCTTTCATGATCTGCGGCACCCGTATGTCAAGCCCACGACAAAAAAATTTGCATCTTTTTTGAAGTTTTTTCGGGCAGCTGCAATAGCTGCCCGTAGCTGTTCCATACGGTATTCATGGCTCATGCTTCCTTTCCAGATTTCTCCGTTCCTAAAAAGTCCTGCGTAACATATTCTATCTCAATCCGATCCCCAGGAAAAACATATACCCTGTTGATAAGCCGGTCTATCAGCGATTGCGTCAGGACATCGGTGCTGCCTACTTCCTGAACAATTTCCCGCTGTTTCAGCCTCGCCTCATAATCACTCTGTATCTGTTTGGTCTGCGCTGTGATAGCGGCATGGACATTCTTGGCCTGTACCAGTTCCGCGTCATATACTGCTTTCTGTGACCGGTAGGTTTCCAGATCGATCTCGCCAAGCGCATACCGTTCATAAAGCTGCCGTTTGCTGTCCTGTATAGCCCGCAACTTATCTTCATGCTCGGCCTGCTGGACCGTCTGTAAATCCAGCTTATCTTTACTGCCGTCGATTCCCAACGCCGGACACATCTGCGCCCGGATCGTCTCAAAGACTACCTGCTCCAGATCAGCCATCTTTACCCGCACGCCATGACAGGGAAAACTTTCTGACACTTCGGAATGACGGCAATAAAACCATGCTCCATTTCTGAGTGACATAGCATGATCGCAGCATCCACAAAACACCTTTCCCCGAAGCAGATAGTCACGCCTTTTTTTATTGGGGAGGGAAAAACGCTTAATAGAAGTATTGGCCTGCTCAAACAATTCCTTGCTGACAATCGCGGAATGATGGTCGGGGATTTTGAACCACTCGCTTTCATCTTTGAGCTTCATGCAGCGGCTGCCGATTTCCTGCACCTTGCGTTTGCCGATTATGTAGGTGCCGATATACCGCTGATCCTCCAGCATCCGCAGGACTGTTGAACTGCTCCATACGCCGTGTGTCCTTGACACATTATAATGGTCTTTTCCGTTATCCCTCCGATACTCTCCAGGCGTGGGAATATGGAGGGCGTACAACTTGCGGGTGATCTCTGCTGCGGTATTGCCTTCAGCCGCCCATTCAAATATCAGACGGACATTTCCCGCAACATTTTCGTCCGGCTCCATACGCCCGTCTGCGCTTTTGCGGTAGCCGTAAGGACAGATAACGCTCTGGTACTCGCCCCGGCGCATCTTCGCATATTTGGCGCTTTTTGTTTTCATGGACATATCACGGCTGTAGCACTCGCTGATAAGATACTTAAAGGCAACATCAATCCCTCCGGTATCTCCTTTGAAATTGACGGTGTCAAAATCGTCGCTGACAGAGATAAACCGGGTGTGATAGAGCGGAAACACCCGCTCGATGAAATAACCGGTCTCAATGCTGTTGCGTCCAAACCGGGATAGGTCTTTGACAATGATACAGTCGATACTTCCTGCCTGCACCATCGTCAAAAGCTCCTGCACTGCGGGACGTTCAAAATTCGTACCCGTATGGCCATTATCGACAAACTCCAAAACCTCGCCATTATCCCATTCCGGCAGCGACATGGCTTTTTCCCGCAGGATAAGGCGCTGGTTCGGAATACTCAAACTTTCTGTCTTAATATCCTCCACGGATAACCGAATATAAAGGGCAATTACATATTTGCGCATGACTCCACTTCCTTTCCCTGAAATTCACTCTTAAAGCGGAAGGTCACATGAATATCCCGTTTGTGGTCTATCTCGATCCGCTCAATCAGCCGGTCAATCAGTTCTGCCGTAAGCAGGTGATCCTTTGCCAGTGACTTTGCATCCTTTTCCATAGTCCGGTAGCGTACAAACTGTTCGTCGAGAGCATCCATATCCCTTTCAAGCTCGGTGATCTCACCGGACAGTGTATTGATGGATTCCTCATAATCCGCTTTCAGTTCAAAGTATTCCTCGCTTGTCAAAACACCCTGTACAAAGTTCTCATATAGGCCGCGGATCAACCGGCGTTTCTTTTCAATTTCCTGCCGTTTGGATGACATCTGGCCCCTGAGTTTATCCTTTTCCTGTTTTTGCCTTGCCTCCAACTGAAAGAGGGGGAGAGACATTCCCAGGGCAACCGTCAGCTCTTTCTCCAAAACAGATGTGACCGTAGCGATCAGCTCCGTTTCCTGTATCATCACACCCTTGCAGCTATCTTTTTCTACCCGGCTGTTGGTAAGGCAATGAAACCAGTAAATATCCGGCCCTTTTTTGCGCTCCGCCCGCTGCCGGTGGAGACTCCTGCCGCAATCCGCACAGAATACCTTTCCCTTAAAGATATTGGGGGTATATGGTTTTTTTGGCACAGCCTTGCTTTGCTCGCAGACCTGTTTCCGATAGTCCTGTACCGCCTCAAAAACCGCATGGCTGATAATAGGCTCATGGGTATGCCTTGCAACGATCAGATTATCGTCTCCGGCCTGTACCTGCTGGTGGTCTACAATTTTGGTCTTGCCCTGTACCAGATCACCGGTATAAACCTCACTTTCCAGTATCTTCATTACAGTACGGGTCTGCCATTTCCCGCTCCCGATCAGCCCAGGGCTGGTAATTTCACCGGTAGTCTTTTTATAATGGCTTGGGGCAGGAATCCCCATTTCATTCAGATTACGCACAATACGGTTTAACGCTACACGCTCATAAGCCCACTGGAAAATCTGCTGCACAACAGGAGCGGCGGCCTCGTCAATCAGCAGTTTATGACAGTTCTCCGGGTCTTTCCGGTAGCCGTATGGAGCCCGTGCGCCAATATAGTCACCGTCTTTCATGGCCTGCCTTGCCTGGGCCTTGATCTTCCGGCCAATATCCAGCGAATAGGCTTCATTTATCATGTTTTTCAGCGGAAGCATAATGCCTCCGTGAAGATTGCCGGGGTCTGCCGTATCAAACTGATCTGTAGCCGCAATAAAACGGACATTGTGCGTGTAGAAATACTGTTCGATATAATAGCCGGTATCAATGGAATTACGCCCCAGGCGGGATAGGTCCTTAACAATCACACAGTTGATATAGCCTGCCTCAATATCCGAAAGCATCTGTTGAAAGCCCGGACGATGGAAATTCGTGCCCGTCATGCCGTTGTCGATATAGGTATCATAGACGACAAAATCCGGTTTATCAGCAAGAAAATCATTCAGGACCAGCTTTTGGTTTTCCACCGAACATCCCCGTTTCTTGTTATCCTCCACGGAAAGCCGGATATACAGTGCTACATGAACATATAAAGATGGTACTGGCTCAGCCGTGATTACTGTTTCTTTTCTGCTCTTTCTTGCCATTTAACCCACCTTCCTTTCCGCGGCCTGTTCTACGATCTGCTCTGCCAGGGCAACCGCTTTTTTGTATTCGTCCTGATAATTAAATTCAATATGCAGCTCGTCCTTGCTAATCACGCGAATACTGCGGATAAGCTGCATGACTGCGCGGCGGTCAATTTCCTCCATCGTGGAAAACTGCATGAAGTGATTGATCCAGCGGTTCCGCTCGCTGCGGTTTTCCAATACATCTGTCAGCCGTTCCTCCCATTCCGCAACTGCCTTTTGCAGCAATTCAATGTCCGCATTGTATTTCCGCTTGTAGGATAGATATTCTTCTTTGGTAAGAATCCCGCTCACCAGATTTTCATAGAGCTTCGTCTTGAAACCCTCAATCTGTGCCAACTGTTTTTCATTGGCTCTGATCTGTCCGGCGTATTCCTGGGCCAGTTCCCGGTTGATCCGTTCCTGACTGATACTGGACAACAGCGAATCCAGAGAAGCCACATTTTCAATATGGCCCTTTAAGCTGTCCTGCACACACTCGATCAAGTCGTCCTCTTTCAGCATCACAGAGGAAGCGCAGCCATTCTTTTTGCCCGTAGGGCAATAGTAGTAGTGGTATTCCTTGTCTTTGTAGCGGTTTGTCTTACGGGTCATGCGGCAGCCGCAGCATCCACAGATCAAAATACCGGAGAACAGATATACCTTATCCGATTTAGGAGAGGTCCGGGTGTCAATCCGGCGAAGTCGCTGAATCAGGTCAAAATCGTGTTTCTGGATAATCGCCTCATGGGTGCCCTCTACACGAATCCACTCGGATGAAGGCTTATCCTCACGCTCCTTCAATTTGAAGTGGGGCGTTGTCTGTTTTCCCTGCACCAGTGTCCCGGTATAGGTTTCGTCCTTCAAAATGCGGATGATGGTAGTGGCAGACCATTTACAATCCTTACGGTCCGTATAGCCGCCTTTGGCATGGGGCATCCCGTGATTCCTCTTATAAGCCAGCGGAGAGAGAATACCCATGCGGTTCAGTTCATCAGCAATATGGGAAGCACTGAATCCTTCCAGACGCTTTCTGAAAATATCCCGTACCACACCCGCTGCATACTCGTCAACTTCCAAACTCTTATGCTTGTCGCCAGTTTTTACATAACCGTAAATAGTAAAAGCTCCAACAAAATCACCGCTGCGTCGTTTCACATCCAGGGCACTCCGGGTCTTTACGGAAATATCCCGGCAGTATGCCTCGTTCATAATGTTTTTTACCGATACGGTGAGATCATCTGCAGCGTCATTTTCCGTGTCTACATTGTCATTGATGGCGATAAAACGGACGCCGTAGGCCGGAAATACCCGACGCATATAACGGCCCGTCTCTATGTACTCACGCCCCAGGCGGGAAAGGTCTTTTACAATGACACAGTTAGCCTCGCCCTGTTCGATCATCCGCATCATTTCCTGAAATGCTGGACGGTCAAAGAGGACACCGCTGTAACCGTCGTCAATCTTTTCTGCCACAACCTCAATCTCCGGGTGCCGGGCAATGAAATCATCAATGAGCCGCCGCTGATTGGCAACGCTGTCACTTTCCACCGACTTGTCATCCGTATAGGAAAGACGGATATACTTAATAGCTTTATAAACCTGCATAAAAAAACACTCCTTTCGTTGCGCAGAAAAATCCCCGCAATTCAAGAAGTGTGGTTATGCCGTATTCAATTCCTTTTCCGACTCTTATTGTACCACGCTCTTACGGGAAAGTCAGCCCTTTTCTGGAAGAAATTTTGCTTCACCGTAAAATACCCTTGATACATTCCTCCAGGGTGGCACCGCCAGGGGCAAAGCTGGCCCGGACGGTAAAACGTCCGCACTTAAAACGGTAAGGGTTTTTGATCTGGCGCACAAATTCAGTGATTCGTTCCTCGCGGGGAAGCTCCTTATCCACGGTGACATCCCGAATGTCTACCAATGAACCGCTTCCGCCAGCAGTAATATTCTCCATAATACCAACTCCTTCCTGAAATTACTGGTCTATCAAAACCACATGAATAAGCCGGACCCGCCCTATAAATAGAAACAGGTCCGGCCCATTGTATCTGATTTCGATTTTGCTTGCCGTATTTGCCACGCCCCCCGGCAGCTCTGTCTACACAAAGCGGGGTTGCCATAGGCTGCGGCCAGCTTTACCGCATCATAGCCCCGCAGATGCCGCCGCTTTGCCAGAGCAAGCGCACACCGCAGGGACTTCCCTTCAAGTCCGTGAGAGATTGTGAAAAAGTACCATTATGATCTGCGCCGTCGTCGCGCCCGGCCTGCCACAGCCGGGTCAATGGATTGCGTGGATCGCTCGGACAGCCGGATTCATCACCTCCCTGGCTGCCTGTCTTTGCGCCGCTCCATTTGCCGCTCGGAACACAGAATGACGTACCCATAGCAACGTATATTCGGTTGTCAAAGTGCAACGAGGGCACGGCCATTATGACATTTTATAGTTGGGGTGGACCAGAGCATGTGCTGTATGGCCGCACCCATTGGACTTGTCTGCCGAATATGTCCCTCTATTATTCATTTCATTTTCGGGGGCAAAGTTGCCGTCTGTCAGGAAAGTTCTTTCAAAAACTTTTCCAAACTTCGCAGGCCGGCATTGATAGAGCGAGTAATTCGGCTCTTATGGGTGCCCTCCGCTTTTGCAATATCCGATTTGCTCATGCCAAGAAAATAGTGCGCATAAATCCGATTCCGCTGTTTCTCCGGCAAAGAGGCAAGTGCCTGATACAGCCTGGCATTTTCTTCTTTCCGTTCCAAAATATCCGCAGGTGTCAGGACAATTACCAGAGCGTCACGCTCGACATTGGCATCATAGTCCAGCGAAAAATATGCTTTGTGCCGGTATGTACGCAAAATATAAGCCGCCTCATTCAGCTTATACTCATGGAGCAAATCAGCCACTTCGTCCGGCACTTCCACAATGGTATCAGTTGTATAAAACGGGTAATAATCCCGCAGATTGATCTTTTTCATTAGATTATCCTCCAATTTCAATTTTTGAGTTGATAGGCAAAATCGAAATCAGAGGGCGGGGAGCGACAGCCAGGAGTTCCGCCTACAAGAAAAAAATCAGATAGGCTTGTCCGCCTTTCAGATATGAAAAAAGCGCGTACCTGTTTTATTTCAGGAACGCGCTCATAGGAATATTTTGTTGAGTATTGGGGAAAAGGATAAAAATATGTCGATACAAAAAGCGCCGCAGCGTTTTGAGCTGCGGCACTAAAAGATTTTCGGCTATATCGTTGTCGGTTTCTGTAGAAATATTGGACCTTCCAAATGTGCATGTCTGCCCCCATACCTGGGGGAGCACAAACAGATTAGAACGGTATTGCTTTTATACTTCCCCCAATCTGTTACTTTGGGGACATTATATAGGGTATAGTAATCAGCCTCCGTTCACCTTTTTCTCAGAAGTTAATCAAGATGTTGTAATTTCACTTCTTTTGCTGCGTTGTGTCAAATTTATATCCAACACCGCGCACACTGATAATATAATCTGGAATGTCCGGGGATATTTTGAGTTTTTGCCGCAGCCGACTCATTATGTTATGAATCGCAGTTAGTTCGTTCTCAACATATTCCTCACTCCATACATGGTAGGCTATGGTTTCAAAGGTCATTACTCGTCTTCGATTCATAAGCAATAAGTAAAGGGCATTAAACTCTCTGACCGACAAATCTACCTTTTTCCCTTGGACAGCGACCTCTCTTTCTTCCAGACAAAAATACAGATCACCTTCCCGAATTTCTGTTAAAGGTTGAGACGTATCTATCCGTGCGCCAAAAGAATCCGGGTTAGTACATGGGATGGCCGAAAAGCCCTGCTGTTGTTCTGTTTCAAGGACAAACTGTATCATTTCGCGTTTCTGCTCAACATCAAGCAAAACAAAAAGTTTCTCACCAATCTGCCGGCCATTCTCCGATAAATCAAGTACCGCTAGTTTCCCATGTCATCACCTTCCTTCCTTAAAGCGTCTTTCAATTTCTGAAAGGATTCCTCGCTGATTGCGTGTTCTATCCGGCAGGCGTCTTGCTCTGCCGTTTCCTGATCGACACCGGCAGCGACAAGCTGCTCCGTAAAGAATCGGTGCCGTTCATAAATTTTCTCGGCAATCTCCCGGCCTATGTCTGTCAGATGGAGAAAACCATCTTTATCCACGGTCAGAAAGCCACCGTCCCGCAGGACACCTACTGCATGGCTGATACTCGGTTTGCTAAAGCCCATGTGTCGGGCAAGATCAACAGAGCGTACCATGCCGGATTTCTTTTGCAGCATTAGTATGGCCTCTAAGTAGTCCTCGCCTGACGCATGAAGTTTCATCCGTTCCTCCCTTATGTAAGGCTCCATCCAGCAGATTTTTTTCGGATATTGACAAATTCCTGATAAATTCCGGCTTTTGCCATAAGCTCATCATGGGTTCCCTGTTCGCTAATCTGTCCATTAGAGATTACCAAAATCTGATCTGCCTGCCGGATGGTATTCAGCCGATGTGCAATTACAAGTAATGTCTTACCCTTGACCAGCTCATTGATTGCCTCCTGAATGTAACTTTCATTATCAGTATCGACACTGGCTGTTGCTTCGTCTAAAATTACAATCGGGGCATCTTTCAGAATACAGCGGGCAATAGAAATACGCTGTTTCTCGCCGCCGGACAAAGTAGCGCCGCCCTCGCCAACAACAGTCTGAAATCCATCCGGCAGAGCCATGATAAAGTCATAACACCGAGCTTTCTTAGCTGCCTCATAGACTTCCTGTTCAGTGGCGTCAGGTTTGCCCATGCTGATATTGTTATAAATTGTGTCTTGGAATAAGTACACGCGCTGGAATACCATGCTGATTTGTTCCATCAACTCAGCCAGCGGCACATCCCGAATATCCGTCCCGCGAACCGTTACCGTTCCAGATTTCACATCCCACAGCCGCGCCAGAAGGTTCGCAATCGTGGATTTGCCACCGCCAGACGGTCCCACAAGTGCGGTCATGGTATTCTTCTGCATAGAGAAGCTGATGTTGTGCAGGACTTCCTTGTCCTGATAGGCGAAGGCCACATCGCTAAATTGTACTTCTGGCTGATCCGGCTGTGCCTGTGACAGAATATGTTGATTTCCGTTATCGGGAAGTTCGGGCTCGTCCAAAACAGCTTCAATGCGGTCTAATGCGGCATTCATCACGGTCAGTCGGGTTGCTTCTCCATAAAGAGCTTTCAGAGGCCCAAAGAGATCAAAGACAAACAGCAGCACGCCCAAAAGATAAGCCAGGGAGAGTACGCCTTCCTGATGTAAAAAAACGGATAAACCGAAGATAGCGGCAATACCCACGCCATAGAGAATGTTTAAGCCAGTGGTCCACGGTGTCATTTTCTGCTCAAACTTCGTATTGACATCCCTTGATTTTTTGAAGTTTTCCGTTAATTCGTCAGATTTTTCTCCGAGCAGATTGTAACTTTTGATAACCCCAATTCCTTCAGCAAAAGACAAGACCGCATCCGTCAAATTCTCGCTTTGGTTTTGACGCCCGACAGCCTCCTTGAAGGAAACCTTATTCATATATTTTGCAACCAGCGATGCCAGCAAGGTAATGATTACCGCAATCAGCCCAAGTCTCCAATCCAGTACGAACATAAAAACAGCTAAAACCAAAGTAGACAGCATATAGCTCATCATGTTGCCAATGGTACTCATAGAAACTTCCTCAATGAAAACCATATCCGTACTGAGAACAGAGCTGATTTTGCCAATATTCCCCGATGTAAAGTAACCCATCGGCATTTTTCTTAAATGATTTCCCAACTCCATCCGTTTATCAGCAAAGATCATAAATCCAGCGGCACTTTGCAGACGGTCGCTCAAATAGTGAACCACTGTCTGAACCACTACAACAGCTAATAATCCAAGTCCGACAAACAGACAGGTCTTTCCAGTCAGCGTATTATCAGCAAACCCGGCAAAGACAATAAACGCCATGAAGATCGGCATTTTGGAGAGAATGGACTCGACAAATGCACATAGAAATGCAGCCTGAATACGGCTTTTATACCTCCCGGAGAGGTTCAGGATTCTTGAAATCAATGCAAACATTTATCTTCCCTCCTTTGCAGTAGATACTTTCCACTCGGCGCTGTCCTGAGCCGCTTTCCACAACTTTTGGTATTCTGGGCAAGCTTGAATCAGCTCCTGATGTTTTCCGGTTGCCACCATCTTTCCGTGATCCATAACGCATATTTGATCTGCGTTCATTATAGCGGGAAGTTTGTGAGCGATAACTACCAAGGTTTTTCCCTTCACCAGCTCCGCAATAGCAGCCTCCATTTTTTCCTCATTTTCTGGATCAGCATAGGCCGTGGCCTCGTCAAGCACTACAATCGGGGCATCCTTCAATATTGCTCGCGCCAGGGAAATTCGCTGGCGCTGCCCCCCGGAAAGCATTTTCCCCGCATCGCCCGCCATGGAGTGAATACCTTGCGGCAGCTTTTCCAGAAACTCCATACACTGGGCTTTCTTCGCCGCCTCCATTACTTCCTCATCGGTAGCATCCAAACGTCCAAGACGGATATTTTCCAGCAGGGAGGTGTTAAACAGGTACTGATCCTGAGCCACATAGGAAATGCGGCTGTTCAATGCCTCCAGGCTCATATCACAAAGTTTCTGCCCGCCAATGGAAATGCTCCCTTTCTGCGGGTCATAGTAGTGGATCAACAGTTTTGCAAGGGTGCTCTTGCCAGAACCGGATTCACCAACCAGGGCAGTTTTTTGTCCTGCTTTTGCCACAAGGGTAATATCGTGGAGGACTTCGTTTTCCGCTATTATCGGTTTCCCATCTGGGCCAGGCTGTGTCGTTTGATACGCAAAGGAAACATGATCGTAAGAAATGTTAAAATCCTGTCCGTGGAAATCATCCTCAGCAGCTTGCAGCGGTGCCGCATTTAACATCTGTTCAAGTGCCGTGATCTTATAATTCAGATTCGGAATCGTCTCCATAAAGCCCAGTGCTTTCAGGAGAGGAATCCCAATGCTGAGGGAAAGGCAGAGGACTAAAATCAAATCAGGTAAAGTGCTTATGCCACAGAGAACAAACCATGCCCCAAGAGGCAAAGTCAGAATAACAGTGCAGGGCAGCAGACTTCCGTATATCGCCATCCAGGGCCAGGCGGCCTTATACCATGCCAAGGTATAATCCCGATAGTCCGTTACATCCTTGCGGAAGTTCTCGTAAGATTCACTCTCCCGGTTGAAAACCTTGACAACCTCCATACCATTGATGTACTCAATGATCGTGTTGTTCATTTTCTGTGCAGACTGATAGTAGGGACCCATGCGCTTCATTCCAACAGAGTACATAATGACCATGGAGAGCAGGCTGATCGGGATAGAGGCCAAAGACATAAGAGCCAGTTTCCAGTCCGCACAAAACATAGCAACATAAATCACCAGCGGGATCAGCAAATTTGCGATACCCTCCGGGACTGAATGAGCAAGGAGCAATTCCAAGCTGTCCACATCATCGACAAACAGCTTTTTGATTGTCCCTGTCCCTTTTTCCTCCACAATGCCAAGGGGAAGTTTCTCAAACTTCTCTTGCAGAGATACCCGCAGCCGGAACAATGTGTTATATGCTGCTTTATGAGAAATTGATAATCCCCATCCATATAAAACCGCCTGCAAAACAAGACAGATCAAAACCCCTATAACACGCAATAAAACAAATTCTGTCTCAACAGAATCGCCCATAACCAATGGCGAAATGACCTGATAGGCCAGCACAAAAGGCAGGACGCCCATAAGAACGCTGACCAGTACGACAACCGTGGCCACATACATATTTTTCTTATATGGCCCTGCGTACTCAAAGATTTTTTTGAACATAAGCCCTCCTTATATTGAGCCGTACTGTCTGTGCTTCAAAAACAAGAGGCCGCCAAAGTAAAGCGGCCTCTTATCATTATCTTTCTGTCCAGTCAAGGCGGCCCTGACATTCATAATTTCTAAAATTCACTGGCGGATTCGGAAAAAATCCAAAACCTTTTTACTGCCGGATTCGTCCAATGGATAGCTTTCTTTTATTTGCCCTTTTTCCATATGGACTACATACGAACATCCCGCCATCACCAACTCCGGATCATGCGTAATAACAAGAAGCGTTTTGCCCTGATCCGCGAGTGACTTCAAACTCCGCGCAACTTCCCACATATGTTTGAGATCAAGCCCGCTGGTTGGTTCGTCAAACACAATGATCTCCCGGTTACTCACAATGGCAGATGCGATCGCTACCCGCTGTTTTTGCCCGCCGGAAAGAGAAAGCGGGTGCCTGTCTTTATATTCCAGCAGATCAAACTGTTTAAGGATTTCATCTGCAACAGTTTCATCCTCGTTGTCCATGCTCAGAAGCACTTCATCCATCACGCTTTCGGTAAATAGCTGATGGCTGGTATCCTGCATTACCATGTAGCAATGTTTGAGCCGGGCTTTCCAATCAAGGGTTTTCCCGTCAACCTGCAAAAGGCCACACTTCTTTTCCAGTCCGCAAATACAGCGGGCCAAAGTAGATTTTCCAGCGCCATTCAGGCCGATAATGGCAATCGTTTCTCCAACAGGCAGTTCAGCACTCGGAATATGGAGGCTTTCCGGTTCCCGCTTTTTATACGCAAAGCAGAAATTTTGAAATTCCATCAGTTTAGCTGTATGCGCCTGATACTGATTCGCGGGTTTCAACTTCGAGAGAGAAAACGGCCGCAGCCCCATTTCTTTTCGAGTGCTATCCGATAAACTGTCAAATTCAGCAGGCGTGTATTCCCGTTCAATCTCCCCATCTTTTACATACAGCACACGATCTGCAAGATCGTGAAGGTAGTAAAGGCGGTGTTCTGCAATCAGAATTGTTTTGCCCTGCTTTTTCCAGAGGCTCAAGACCTGCCGCAGGTCATCAATAGCAGCCATATCCAGATTAGAAGATGGTTCGTCAAGGACCATAATTCCCGGTAGCAATACACTTGATGAAGCACAGGCTATTTTTTGCTTTTCGCCCCCGGACAGAGCAAACACGCTTCGCCCCATCAAATCTTCAATATGATAATCGGAAACTGTACGGTCAATCCTTTTCAGGATATCTTCCTGGGGATAGCCTAAATTTTCACAGGCAAAGGCTAATTCACTATCCGTATCCACGTTGAAAAACTGACTTTTGGGATTCTGGAATACAGATCCCACCATAGCAGCCAAGTCATAAAGCGGCGTATCTGATACGCTTTTTCCGTCCAGAAGGACATCACCCTCTAAATTGCCCTCGTAATAATGAGGCACCAGCCCGTTTACCAAACGGGTAATCGTTGTTTTCCCACAGCCGGATTCTCCCGTGAGTAAAACAAATTCCCCTGTGTTTATGGTGAGATTGACATTTCTAATCCCTCCGCCGCTGGATTCTTCACCATAAGAAAAAGAAACATTTTGAAAATCTATCATGGCAAAATCCCTCCTGCGGAAATTATCGGGGAAGCAATCGCCCAAAATACTACAAAGCAGCAGAACAAAATCAGCACCACATCAGCGAAATTGAATTTAAGCTGACAAATATTTGTCCGTTTAACGGGAGCGCCAAGGCCACGGGTAATCGCAGAAGCGGAAAGTTCCTCCCCAATTTTCACGGAACAGGTAATCATTGGAATCAACTTATACTCCAGTATTTTTGAAGATTTTTTCCCACCGAGTTTAATCCCCCGCATTTTCATGGCATCACTGATTGCTTCCGACTCTTGAAAGACAGTTGGAAAAAAGCGGAACATGACAGTTAAGGGGATTGTCACTTCTTTAGGCATGTGGATTCTTTCCATGCCCGAAATCAATTCACTAACCGTTGTTGTTTTGACTGCATACGCAGCGATTGCAACGCTGGGAAGGATACGGCAGAAAAATCCTGTTGTAAACAGCACGAGAAAATTCAATATTCCTGTAAGGTGTGGTAAAACATAAACTTGAACAGCGTAAAAAACAGAGAACACAGCAATATAGCTTACGGCTTTTACAAATTGTTTTGAAGTAAGCAACAACAGTGCCGGAACCGCACAAAGAACAAGGCGGATCAGCCCCATAGCCTCTCCGCCTGTTCCTCCCATGACAAAAATACTTATGATGAAGATGAGCAACAGCTTTGTACGCGGATCAAGCCGCAACCCTTGTTCTGTTTTTTTGCTGAGCAGAATTTCCCGCGCCATTACGCAATACCTGCACGCTGGAAGTGCTTTTTACAAATTGCTTTGCCAAGCAGACCGCCGACAAGTCCGAACACAAAGCAGGCAACCAGCAGAACAGGAGCAATCCACATCGGCATATAGCTATTAAGCGTAGCAGCATATTCCGCACCATAGCCTTCAGTCAGCATAACCATATAGCTTTCGCGGTTCAGGAAAATGGGAGCAAAGTTGCCAAACACCCAAATGCTGAACACGCCGCAGGATAGAACGCTGCTCTTTGCGCTTTTATATCCGCCGTTTTTCAAAATTACATCAGCAATCAGACCGCCAACCAGCCCTGTTACCATCGTAAGATAGCCGTTACCAAAGAACACCATGACCAGGCCGATCAGGAAACCCATGATTGCGGTCATCCCGAATTTTTTAGCCTTTGTAACATACAGCATATAGGGGATGCCACCAATCAAAGGGCACAGCACCGCCATCAGCGGAATAAAAATGGGGATGAAGCCAAGCATCGCCACCAGCATGACAATAACAACATAGATAACCGTGTAAATGCCAATCGTGATTAAGTCCTTTCCCTCAAGTCGGGAAGCACTTTTTTTCTTTGCATCCATAAACAATATCCTCCTATCCTTGTACGGAAAAATAAAATGTGGCGTAGTTAGCATAATCTAACCACACCACATATTGTAACTGTTACCGACAATGAATCCAACCCAAACCCGATTTCATTCTACCCAAAAACGGTATTTTTTTAGGTTTAGCCAATCGTATTTTCATCTTTATAGTTCTTAGGTATTACTCCATATTTCTTTTTGAACGCAGCCGCAAAATTGCTTGGTTTTGAATATCCAACCAGCGTTGCGATCTGGCTTACATTCAAGTCGCTTTCCAAAAGCAGCCCTGCCGCTTTTTCCAGTCTTTGATCTATGATGTATGCGTGAACCGATGTCCCAAATAAAGAATTAAATCCCTTTGTCAGCTTGGAAACACTGATATTGACCTTTTTCGCCAGTTTCTCACAACTCGGTGCAAAAGCAAGCTGGCTGTCGATAATCCGCTTTGCCTCGGTAATTGAGTCCCTGTCACTTTTAGAAATGCTGATATAACTCGATGAAAGAATACTGAGTTCCAATACTTCACTCAAATACACGGACAGCAATTCAAAGACCTTGCTTTCCAGAAATAAATACCCTAAACCGCCCCGGTATTGCGTAAAATCTTTTAACTCCGCAAAAATATGTTCCATATACGGGGTGATACTCACTTTTGAAATGCCAGTCAATAATTTTTACTCATAAGCATCTATCTCACTATCTTCAAAGTAGTCACTCAAAATTTTATGAAAATAGGGCATGGGAATTTTTATATTTTTGAAAAGAAAGTTTGTCTTTCCGGAATAACACAGATATTCCATCTTACCATGTCCTCGATAAATACAGGATTCGCCTTTCTGTATGCTGACACATTGACGTGCATCTGCAATATTCCACGATACGCCATCATTAAAGCAAAATAAAAGTTGAATATAATCTTCGCAGCTTACACCCTGCACATTCATATCTGAAAAATAATTCATTTTCCAGTCTGATACAACAGCTCCTTGCTTTGTAACAACCTGTGAAATCTGACCTGTTCCCATATCAGCCGGAATATCTATTGTCACTGTCTGCGGAGAGTTGGAGAGCAGATCATGGTACAGCTTTGTCATGTATTGATTTGTCATTGTGCGCCCTCCTTTTGGTTAGTTTTAGCTAATCACAGTCTACACCACTTGCCTTGAAAAGTCAATTTATCTCTGTGGAATATGCAAAGATTAGAGAACAAAACTGGTTATCAGTAATTCACGATACTACCGGCAAGCAATGCAATCTTCCGTAAGATTGCGTATTTTAGAGGATTTCCCGTTGCCGTGAAACCCTCTAAAATGCTTGTTGGTGACATATCCCCAAACCCCTGAGATCGTCACCTGCGGTGACGGCTGCGCGTTCCTTCGGAACGCTGAAAACTGGGAGCAACATAAAACTATTGTCGGGATTTTTGCTTGTCTTTCTGCTGCTCCTGAGACGCAGGAATGTCCAGCAGATAGTCCACATTGGCCTTGATATTGTGAAGCTCCTTCATATCAGACCGGGCCTGCTTATAGGCGGCATAGGCTTTCCGTTTCTGTTCCAGCAGACCGGCGTATTCCTCTCGGAGCGATTTGACGGAGGGCAGTTTTGTGATTCCTATGCTGTCAAAATATTTCTTCGCCGCCTGGTGTAATAGAATATCCGCCTCATGCTCCGCCCGGAACTTTTTACTATAACCAGCCTTGCGGTATTCCACATAGACCGCCCGCGTCTTGGCATAGTTCACGATCTGTTTCTGCAATTCTCCATTGGCGGTCATCTGCGATTCCAGTTCCTTGATCTTTGCCGACAGTGCATTAAAGCTGATGGTAGCCGCAGCAGCTTTTTCCAGCAAATCTTCATAGCTCATATCTCCATGCTCTTTCAGGTAGATCACCGCCTGGGAGAGCTGTTTTAAGTTAAATACCTTCGCCCAGCGTTCATAGCCCGGTCCCTTGCCGGCCCGGACCGCTGCCTCAATATCCACCAGCAGCCCAGCCTTTGGAACGGGCTTTTGCGAAAAAGTACGGCGGGGTTTTGCCGTGCGGGTGCCCTCGATCCGTTCCTGTATCGCCTGCTCGGTATAGTCGCCTTTCAGCGTATTGCACCGGGTATAGTTTTTCTGCCCCGGCCCCCGGAGCCGGAGGTTCTTGCGTTCCCGGTTGACTTCGATTCCGGCAGCCTCCAGCTTCTTCAGGAAGTCCTCAAAGTCTTTCGGCCTTTCTTCCAGGGCCGCGTCGATTGCCCGGCGTAGCTGCTCCTGGAAGGAGGGCTGTTTCGTATTTCCCAGCCATGTGCCATAGTGGTCCCTGCTGGGTTTTGGATTTTCCACGATAGACAGACCGTGCTCCAGACACAGCTTGTCATTCATGCGCCGGATCGCCCAGGTAGAGCCCCAGAAGTTGCGGAATTTCCGGGTGCAGTCAAGGGCGGTGGAATTGATGATGATGTGATTATGAACATGGTGCTTATCCACATGGGTACACACCACAAAGGCATGATTGCCCTTTGTCAGTTTCAGTGCGAGCTCCCGCCCGATCTGGTTCGCTTCTTCCGGCGTGACTTCGCCGGGCTTGAAGGCTTGCCGGAGGTGGTAGGCGATCACATCATCCGCGCCCCGGTCCCGCCCGGTCAGGTTCAAATACTGCCGCTTGGAAAGAAGGAACTCCGCATCCGCGATTCGGGTATCACACTCATAGCCATAAATGAATTTTCCAAAATCCGTTTTCCGCGGATTCTCCACATAGTCAATGATGTCCGCAATGGCCGTAGACACATCCCGCCCTTTTCCCACATGCAGCGGCATTAGTCTTGTGGTTGCTATCAGGATCACCCCCTTGCCAAAATGAAAGAGCTGCCCGGAAGGACAGCCCTTGGTATGTATTCGTTATAGTGCCGGTGTATCTTTTTACTTTGGCATCCGCCCGCCGCATTTCCATAGTGCCATCGGGTGATGTTCAACACGCGAGAGAATATCAGCATCGTCAAACAAAAGGCCCGGCTGATAGTTTCCCTCTGCAAAAGCCTGCCAGAAGGACAGCTCCGTATCTTCCGGTTTTAGAATCGCGGCTAAATAATCCTTTACCTGTTTCTGCGCACAGGCCAGGTCAAAGCGTTCTCCACGGCGCAGCACCGGTGTAAGGTCCGTCCTGATTTTCCGTGCGGATATGCTGCCGATACCATTGAGGTCAAAGTATTCCGGCACGGTTTCCGAAGCAATCGCCGCGTAGAACATGATACACTTTCTGAAAAGCGGTTCCTGCGTCTCGTCAAACAATCCATACTTTTGCATATTGAACATATCATATAAATCCCGCGGGGCCGCCCGGTTTAAGAGGGCGACCGTCTTTGCGGAGAAGATTTCCAGAGGATCAACGTTTAATACTGTAAGCTCCTGATCGTTCCATGGCAAATAAACCGGTCTGCGGGAAACAGGCAGCACATGGCAGCGGAGCATATAGTTGAT
This sequence comes from Faecousia intestinalis, assembly GCF_040096185.1. Classification (NCBI taxonomy): domain Bacteria; kingdom Bacillati; phylum Bacillota; class Clostridia; order Eubacteriales; family Oscillospiraceae; genus Faecousia; species Faecousia intestinalis. The sequence goes on from NZ_JBBMFF010000270.1 coordinate 60,421, forward strand.
CTCAATTTTCAGGTTGTCTTTCATTCCTCCGGCATTCACATACTCGTACACGAAGGAATCCAGCGCGTGGTATTGCTTTGATTTCAAACTCAGCGTATAGCCGGAAGCCGCCATGTATTTTTGTATGTGTTCATTGATCTGCTCCCGCTCCGCTAGCATAGCTTCCCTTGATACATCCTTTGAGAAATCCAGGTCTATATCAACCGACAGGCGGGGCAGATCAAAAATCGTCAGATTGATCGCCGTGCCGCCTTTCAGGGCAAGGCTGTCCGCAAGCAACCCATCGCTTTCCATAAAAGAAAGAACATCCGCGAGGCGGCAGACTTTCTCAAAGGTGTCACGGACAAAGCCGAGTTCTTTGGCCTGCCTGCCAAGCGTAATACGGTCAAAGCGCATCATAATCAGTTACCCCCTTATTTATGATCGTTTTCAAATCTTTTGGAGCAAACAGTTTCCATCTGTTATGAAGGACAAAATCGCCCTGCTTTTCAAAGAGATAGGTTTTACTGGCAGAAGACCGTTTTTCACATTCCACAAAAAACGGTTCCGGTAAAGACAGTTCCTCTTTCCATGCTTCAAGAATAAATCCGGCCTTTTGATATAGCTGCGCCCGGCCATACAGTTCCAGCGCGTCAAGCAGTTTGCTGTAATCAAGCGAAGGAATCAGGAGAAGGCAGCGCAACAATTCTTCCAGGCCTCCGATTTTTTCAAAATCCGCTATACTGTCTATCACGGTCCGCTCTAAAGAAGTCACGCGGATGCCGGTGTCTGTTTTTATGATGTCCGTATTTCCCCGGCAGGCCATCGGACAGTAATTTACGCCGTCATAAGAGAACGGGCGGACGCGCTTTTGGGTGGTGAAGTACACATCATAAAAAACCTGGTTCGCATATCCGTAGTATTCAAAGGCGCTGTGGTGGGACACACAGGCATCGTCTGTCACGCGGGAAGCTATCTGGTAGCGGTTCGGGATCGCCTGTCCGGTTTCCATGCTGATGACCGCATATAGATTGCGGCGCACACGCTCGATATATCCTTTTTGCAGATAACTCTTTATCTGCCATACAGCGGAACTTTCTGATCCGGCGAGCTGCACCATATCATCATGTGTAAAACAGCGCAAAGCGGCAAGCTCTTTGTATCGTTCCATTGCACAGCCTCCTTTTTTGTTTTCATTATAACGCAAAGCAAGAGAAAATACAATGGTTTTGAACGGATTTAGAAATAATCGTTTTTTGAACTGCACGAAGCAATAGGGAAAGTATCTGTTTTGTGCGAATTTGAAAATGTATTAACGTTCCGGCTCTTTCCGTTTTGTTGGTGCATGTACGGCTGCCGTCCGCTCTGTACTCTGTTTTATGCCTTCGCGGATCGAGACTTTCTTCCCATGTTCCTTTGTATAATCGAGCCGGGCCTGCGTAAGAAAGAGATCGACAAGTCCGGGGTGGCTACGATCCACCACAAAGTAAACATTCCGATCTTGGCCGAAGCCGTCCGGGTTCTCGTAGACCGGAATGGTTTTCGCCCAGGCTTTGTTATCGCGGGAAATACGCCCATCCCAATCCTTTTGCCGGACCGTGCCCGCAAGCACATAAAACATCCGGTCATAACCGAATTGTTCCAAAACCTGATGTACTGCCTCCGTTCCGAGGCGGTTATCCCGGTAGTGATCGGCAATGGCCTGTTCGATTGCCTCCTTACAGGCGATATTTGCCTTATAGGAAGCACGGTATTGTTCCAGTTCTCCATGCTCACGCACATAGGAAGCCGGATAGATATATAGCTGTGTTGTGTCTTTCATGTGATCCCTCCAAATAGAAAAAGCTGCCTTGTGAGACAGCCCCGAATAGTGAAAAAGAGGGCGGGACACCGAAAATGCCCCGCCCATAAGTTTATCCAAATACAAAATCTTTGAGTGCGTGGTTTGCGCCGCCGATCATCCCGACCAGCCAGGCCGCCGCCATTGGCAGACCGTAGGGGCTTATCAGAAACGCGATCACCAGCCATGCAAGCCCGGCCCACACTCCGGCAGTAAAGAACAGCACCAGCGACGCCAGAAATACAATGCCTGATAAAATCCCCAGCACCGCGCCGGATGCGATCACCAGGAACTTGCACACCAGATAAAGAAGCCCCGTAACCAGGACAAAGGGAAACGCCAACAGTTTGAATATCAGACGCATAGGTCAAGCCTCCTTCCACGGGAAAATATCATGTCCCTCTGCCAAAATTCTACCGTGCCGGTTCCCGGAAAGCAACGGCTATTTTCTCCGTTTACGAAATGTTTGCAAATCCCCGGAGCAGCTTATCCATACCATTCCACAGGTCATCCAGCCGGGTACGCAGATCTTCCACATCCGCAGCATAAACGCTGCCGGTTTCATTGGCACGCCGGGTGTACTGGTTTAAGTTGTTGGAGCAGATACGAAGGAGGCGTATCATTTCCTGAATGTCGCCCATATCCAGGTGAATGATGTAACCGTCCACCGCCATTTTGCGGAGATAAGCGGAAAGGTTGGTGATCCCCAGCTCTGCCATGCGCTCTTTTATCAAAGCAGCCTCCGCCTCGGTCAGAACAAACTCCACACGGACAGACCGCTTATCCCGTCCGCCCTTCATCGGTCCAGCCCGCCTTTATGGGGTGCGCCTCTACCGGGAGCAGCGACGGCGGCCTGGGCCTCTTTGAGCCTGCCGCGCATGGACGCCTTTTTTAATTTTTCCATGTATTCCTGAACATTGCCCGGCTTTGCATGGTAATCCCGTTTCAGCCGTTCCCGGCGCAGGATCACCGCCAGCTCCCGCTCGCTTTCCGGCGCGTACTGCATGGATTTTGGCGTGCCGTGCTCCGGCATAAGCTCATTGATCTGCCGTCTCCGGGACTGATAGGGCAAGGTAAACTGTACGCCGTCCTCGAATGTCACCGTTACCCGGTCAATGGGACAGGACAGTGATTTCACCCGCTCCACATGGGAAGGGTAATCCAGAGGGTAGATGGTGCCGGTCACTTTTCCATCCTGCAAACCATCCAATGTAAGGGCATAAGCTAAAATCGGGTCATTCGTCTGCTCATGGTAGAACATCCACACTTTATTTTCATTGCTTTCCTGTAGATACACCTCCCGCTCGCTCAAACAATAGGTGCCGCAGGGCCGTGACATCCAGAGAAGGCGCCGCTCCTCCGGTTCTCCTGATAAGGCCACCTTTTGGATCAGTTCTTTATCCACGTCAAAATCTTCTTTATAATGCTGTGTATGCAGTTCTACGACCTGCCCCAGAAAGTCCAGTATGTCTACGCCTTCAAATTTGGTCCCCATACTCAAAGCCCCCTTTCCGGGACAGGCGGTGTGATCTGCCTTGCCTCATGCTCCGGGCGCTCGGATTTCAGGCGGTCCAGGACAGAGGGCTTTTCTTCCGGCAAGGTCTCCGGGGCAAGCTCCCGGATTTCCTCGTGGGTCTGGCCGTCCGTCAGGTCCGGCTTCACCGGGGGCTCGTTGTTCAGCCTGCCGTCCAGCATATTATAATTGCCGGTCTGTCCTTCCTCGTAAAGCTCCGCGTTCCGCAGATAGCTTTCAGGCGGCTGGAAGGGCTGCCCGGCGAACAGGATTTCCCGCTGTGCTTCAAACTGCCGGAGAACGCCGTTTTGTAGCCGGGCAAACTCCGCATACTGATCCGATGTAAGCCCACGCTCCAGCATTTCCGCCTGAGAATGGGCCCAGCCCTCACCGTAGAGGAAATAATACATATCCGCCCGGTCTGTGACAAAGCATAGGGAGCCGTCGCCGTTATCGTAATAGGAGGTAAGCCCGTCCTGATAGTGATAGTGTTCCTCGCGGCCCAGATAGACCCGGTTGTCTGCCGCAAGCATGGCGACCATGCCGGCATAATTGCTGTGTACCGCGGAACGGATTTCCACCAAAGGGTCCGGATCTTTGGAAAGCTGCCTGCCGGGAATCTCATTCAGTTTTTCCATCGCCGCGTTTCGGGGCGTCTGTTCCTCATGGGCGCGGGCAGCTCTGTCCGGCTGTGTTCCGTCCTTTCGGACAGCACCCGGTTCCGGTTCCTTTTCCTTTACAAAATAGTGGACGTTGGCAGTCGTGCGGCTGTTACACTCCTTCGCGTAAGCCTCGGCTGTCTCCTGGGAGGCAAATTCAAGGGGCCTGCCGGCCTCCTTGCACCAGCTTTCCGCCCGCCCAAAGATTGAAGCGGCGCTGCGCACCGCCCATACACCGTAAGTCTTTTCTTTTTCCATCGGCACCTCCTGTTATCGTTCCTGCTGCTTTTCCGGTTTTAGCCGGGCAGACGGTTCCGCTGTTTTCGTTTCTTTAAGCTGCTGCCGGAGGGAGGGCCTTTGTTCCGGCTCCGTATCTGTGATATTCACATACTCGCCGATGATACAAAGCGCCTCGCCATAGCTGCCGGAAGCAAATACCCGGTCCTTCATTTCCTTTGCCTGGTCTGTAAGCCCATGCTCCCGCAAAGTGCGCTCAGCGATCCCCACCAGGTTAAAAATATTGCCGTCCTGCCCGATCAGCGCGCAGTCCGGCTTTTCCGGCTCCGGCGCCGGTTCCCCGATAAACCCGCCCAGACGGTTGGGGACAAAATCAGAGAGCCATGTGCCACCGAAAGTCTCATGGGTCTGCAAACGCCACATGGCAAGTTTCCCAATCTCCAGGTCCACACCCTCAAAGGGATAGAGCAGACAGGGAGAATCATTATACTCAAAAGCAAAAATATCCTGGAACTTCGCGCCGTTTTTCAGAATACCGGCCTCGGTGAACATTTCATTGATCCCGTCAAGCCATTCCTGCAGCTCGCCGCCGCAGCCCTGCAAAATCAGGCCGCCTTTTCCCTCCATACGGCGAAGGTCCTCTGTTTCAATATGGTTGATACTCAAAAAATCGCCTCCTATCGTTGTTGTTGGTTTTCTTTCCTGTGCCGGACAGCTTTGCCCTCCGGCGTTTTCCTTAGCTGCTGCCGGAGGGAGGGCTTTTGTTCCTCTTTCTGTAAATCCGTAAGGATCGCAGATAAGGGCTGTTCCCACCGGCTCCCGAAGCCCCGTACCACCGTTCCGGCCAGAGCACCGTTTTCCCTGAACATTTCCAGCGTGTCAAAAGCCCGGTCAAAAAGAGAAATGTTTCCGGAATCTACACATGGGGCAAAGTGGATCACCCCTTTGGGATAGTTCCTGCCGGTCCCGATCCAGCCCCGCACAAAATCGTCAAAATCTTTTGTGATTCCCGCATCTGCCAGCTCCACGGCATGGCTGGCATTTACAAGACTTGTTTCCTGATACTGGCGGCCCAGGACCAGCACGCCGGTCTTTGGATTGAACAGGAAGCGCCGGTTGCCGATCTGCTGCATGTCAATGGCCTGCGTCCTGGTATCGATCCGCATGATCTCCGGCACAATCGGTATTTTTTCTATAAGCATCCCTCCAAACTGTCATAAAAATAGAGCACTAAAATGCGCCCTTTGTCCGCAACTTAGCCCCATTTCAGAGGCCGGGAGTATTCTAATATAGGCGCCCCGTAAACAGGGCCTTAAAACCCTTGAAAACACTGGCCTGATTGGGCTAAGTTGCGGACACATCACCCTCTGTTTTGCCGCCTGCGCCGTTTCCGTTCCCGCTCGGATTTCCGTCTGGCAAAGCTACGGCAAAAATCCGAACAATACGCCTGGCTTGTGACCGGAAGGTAAGCCTTTCCGCAGACCGGGCATATCTTCTGCCTGAGAGAAGTATCTTCACCGGTCAGGGCAGATTCCAGCTTTGGCTCCGTAGGCAGCACCGCCGCCCGGAAATAACGGCAGAACGCGCCGGTCCACCATTTATTCAGCATGTAGCAGGGACAGTCCAGGGGGAGGCAGAGCTTATCCTGGCAGTCATAGTTGGCGCACAAACTCGTCACCAGCCTTCGGATTGCCGCCCGCTCGGATCGTGTCAGTTCTCTTTCCGGTGGGGCGCTCATTTGCGCCCACCTTTCCTCGCCGGAAATTCCAGCTTGAAATTCACATACTTGCCGCCCGTATCATCCAGCACCACAACCGCGTCATAGGTCCGGCCCGTTTTTTCACTGTAAAGCCCGGACATAGAAACGCGGCCCTCTTTCAGAAGGGCCGCCGCAACGGTTTTTGTCAGGGTTTTCTTCTTACCTGTAAAGAATTTGTTATATTTCCAGAGGGCAAAGGAGCAGTCTCGCTTTTCACAGAAAAATCCCTTTTTGCCCTCATACACAGTGCCGCCGCAGCGGGGACAGGTGCCGACAGCCTCGCGCCGGGTTCCTTTTGCGTAAGGGAACAGGCCGGCAAACCGTTCCTCCGGTGCGGTATGTTCTTTGACAAGCCCCCTGTTCATATCGGCGATCCCTTCCATGAAAGCCTCCGCACTGATCTCGCCGCGCTCCACCTGTTTTAGTCTGGATTCCCATTCCGCGGTAAGCAGCGGGGATTTAATATTATCCGGCAGGACCGTAATCAGGTTGGTTCCCTTTTCCGTGGGAATGAGCTGTTTTTTCTTTCTCTGCACAAAGCCGGTTGTTACCAGCTTTTCCAGTGTAGCCGCACGGGTAGCCGGGGTGCCTAAACCCTTGCGCTCTGCATCCTCCGGTGCGTCTGCCGCGCCTGCCGTTTCCATAGCTGCCAACAGGGAATCCTCCGTATAGTGCTTTGGCGGGGAGGTCTTGCCTTCCCGGACGCCTGCTGCCACCGGTTCAAAGGTCTGGCCCTGGGTAAGCTCCGGCAAGGCCGCGTCTGCGGGGTCCTCCTTTTCCAGTTCCGCCTGTTTCAGCCCCATGCGGTAGAGCCGTTCAATTTCCTTCCAACCTACCTGCAAGACGGTCTTTCCTTTCGCTGTGAAGGAATGGCCTGCACAATCCAGTACCACCGTGACCGCCTCAAAGCGGTGCGTCTGGCCGGTGGCGCAAAGGAGCCTCATGGCGATCAGCGCCAAAACATCCCGTTCCCCGGAAGGGAGAGCAGACAGGTCCGTCCGGGCGATCTCCACGGTGGGAATAATGGCATGGTGGTCGGTGACTTTACTGCCATCCGTTACCCGGTCAATATCCGGTTCTTCCAGGCATCCTTTCCCGAAAGGCATGTTGTCCCGCAGCCACAGGATCAGGGAGGCGGCGGTTGCCTGCATATCCTCGGTCAAATACTGGCTGTCGGTACGGGGATAGGTCGCCAGCTTTTTCTCATAGAGGGATTGCAGGTAGTCAAGGGTCTGCTGGGCGGTGTAGCCGTAGATACGGTTACATTCCCGCTGCAAGGTCGTCAGATCATAGAGGCGGGGAGGCTGTACGGTCTTTACCTGCTTTTCCACTGAAAGGACAGAAGCCGTCTGCCCGTCACATTCCCTGCGGATTGTCTCTGCTGCCTGTTTTTCCGCCAGCTTATCACCGGAAGCAGTAAGACCGCCGCAAGTGATCTCTGGGACATAGAAGGGCCTGCTGGTAAATGCCTGAATCTCTGCCTCACGCTGCACCAAAAGCGCCAGCGTTGGGGACATGACGCGCCCGACATTCAGGGTGACGCCGTACAAGACAGAAAACAGCCTGGTCGCATTGATCCCAACCAGCCAGTCCGCACCGGCCCGGCAAACCGCGGCCTCATAGAGACGGTCATAATCCTTACCGGGGCGCAGGTGTTCAAAACCGTCCCGGATCGCCGCGTCCTCCATACTGGAAATCCAGAGGCGTTCCATCGGTTTCCTGCACCCGGCATACTCATAGACCAGACGGAAGATCAGCTCACCCTCGCGTCCGGCGTCAGTGGCGCACACCACGGAATCCACCCGTTTGTCCTTCATCAGCCGGCACAGGAGGTCAAGCTGTTTCTTCTTGTCCTTCGGCACCTCATATTTCCATTCGTCCGGCAGGATCGGCAGATCGCCATAGCGCCATCTGGCATACTGTTCCCCGTAGGCTTCAGGCTGTGCCAGCTCCAGAAGGTGGCCGACGCACCAGCTCACCAGGTAGCCGCCGCCTTCCAGATAGCCGTCCTTTTTCTCATCTGCGCCCAATACCGCCGCCAAAGCCATAGCGACAGAGGGCTTTTCTGCAATCACTAATTTCACTTGTCATCCTCCATTTCTTTGAATATAGAAAAGGCAGCCGCATAGCTGCCCTTATAAACTCGGTTCCTGTTTTGCCGCTGTTTTTTCCTTTGGTGCTTTTTCTGCCTGTTCTTTTACCTGCGCCTTATTTTCTGCCAGCCGTTCCAGGAGCCCCTTTTCCTGTTTCCGGCCAAGAGTTTTTGCCGCCCGGTCATAATACTGTACCTTATCGGAAAGAAGGTCAGCCGGAGCCACCTGGGTCGCATTAACTTCCTTAACCATGCTTTCCAGTTCCTTTGCCTGCATATCGCCATTATCCGGTACGATCAGCACCTCATGTATAGACGAGGGGAGAACATAGAAATTCTTTCCAAGCAGCTCACCGATTTTATCCAGAACCCCGTCCCGCGCAAGAATCCCGGAACCGTTTACTTTGCTGGCATTTGTCAGAACATACATTGGCATAGTAGCTGCATCCAACGGTTCTGTGCACTCAAACAGATTTTCAGGTTTTGACGAGAACATGATTTCGTCCATCATATCTTCCATACTGTAAAAACAGACCGGGCTTCTTTCTGTTTCTGCCGCAACTGCATCCTGATGAAGCTGCTCTTTAGTAACACCCCACAATTCCATCATACGATCTGTAACAACAGCAGAGGCAACACCCTCTTTGCTCTCCATGACCTGAATCCGGTAGACCGCAGCCAACTCTCCGCACGGGGTAAACGGTTTATCTTTCAAATACTCCCGGTTTTGTTCAGGATCGCATAGACGGATAGCAAGCATGGGCTTTACTTGTCTGTAATCCATTAAGTCCGATACTTCAAAGGGAACCCTGGTATCTTGTTCCGTCCTGATCTGTACGATTTCCCGTATGATTTCATCCATTGGCCGCCCCTGCGCAAGCTGCTTGGCATAGGGTTCCAAATAGATTGTCGGGACAGTAATTTCTCCGTCGTTTCGGATCATAAGGCCGGTAAGCCTCCGGTCATTTCCTTTTGTCACTTCTTCCAGAGTGATATGAGCCTCCTGATACTCCGGCGGTAAATACTCCCGGATATGGTTTTTGATATATTCCGCAATTTCAGTATTCATCTATTATTCCTCCGTTCCATATTTTCGTAACCTTCATCCGCCATTTTTCCTGCCTGCATCAGACAGAGCAGCACAACGCCGGCTACCGTACCGGCTGTAAATGCGATAAGGTGTGTTATGATACTCCACATAAAAATGCCTCCTTTCGGGCAAAAGAAAACGCCCACTGTCCAAGTGAGCGCTGTGCCAAGTTGTCTTATTCTGTTTTACTTTTTCGGGAAATAGATTTCTCCCACGGGTATTTCCCGCAGTTCTTTTTTCATTTGATGTGCGAAGCGGATCGTCCTTACGGTTCCGCCTTTTTCCCGCCCGTCATACACCGCGATTACCCGGTCAGAGTGTTCCACCATATAGCGGTTGCGGTGGGAATAGACGCTGGGCTGGTATTCCTCCTGTATCACAACCACATCACGGCAAGCCTCCAGCATTTCATAGGTCCGCCTCTTTGCCCTGAGACTGTCCAGCCGTTTCTGATATGGGATTACGGCAATCAATTCCAATGAAGGATCATCTTTCTGCTTTTCCATAACTATTTCCACAAAATACTGATCCACGCCCTCCGCGACCCCACTCATGAAGCAGGTAAAGCCGTCCGCAACCGATTTTTCAATTTCACGCAGCAGGGCAGCCTTTACATAGTTGATCTGATTCTGCGGTAAATCCCTGTGTCCCGTGACACAGCATGTTTTCTTTTTCATCTGGCACCTCCGATAATAGATTAAAACTACCGCCTTGCTATAGTGTAGTAGGTTTATTTTAGCAAGTCAACGCAAATACCCTTTTTCATCTACCGAATATTTACCTCCTGTAAGGTACAATCTATTATGCAGAAGGAGGTGACTATGATGTATGAAGATTTTGTCCCGGAACGGCTGGCAAAGCTAAGGGCGCTAAAGGGAGTATCTGCCCGTGACATGTCTTTGTCGCTGGGTCAGGCGAACAATTACATCAATAACATTGAGAATAAGAAGTCACTTCCCGCCATGCAGTCCTTTTTCTACATCTGCGAATATCTCGGCGTAACACCCCAGGAATTCTTTGATGAAGGAAATGCCTGCCCGCAGACACTACAGGAATTTATGACTGAGGCCAAAAAACTGGACTCAAAATCAATGGAATATATTCTCGGCATTATGAAAGAACTCAATAGCAAACGGTAGAGCGGCCAGCAGTTGGCCGCTTTTCTTAATATTGTATCCGGTAATGTCCTGATAATGTCCCATCCCTATACCGGCGATAATCCCTGTTTTGTCCTAAAATGAGCCGCCTTTTGTCTGGCGGCTCATTTTCCTGCTGCACTCTTTATCATTTCCCTGTACTGCCAAAGGCGCCGGTGCCCCGCTGCTCCCCAAGCTCTGTCACAAAATCCGCGATCACCACCGGCGTAATGACGAGCTGGCCGATCCTTGAACCTTTGGGAATGTGCCGCGTCTGGCTGCTCACATTGCTAAGAATTGCATGGATTTCCCCACGGTAGCCGGAATCTACAGGCGGCAGCTCGCAGACCAGCCCTTTGACAGCCATGCTGCTGCGGGGGAACACATATCCGGCAAACCCATCCGGCACCTCGATCCCAAATCCCAGGGGAATTTTCGTAATCTCGCCGGGCTGTAGGGTGCAGTCATAGGGCATATACACATCCGCGCCGGCATCGTTCCCATGTGGCCGGTAGGGTCTCTGATCCTCCGGCACGCCAAAATCGATCAGCTTAATCTTCATGGGCGCCGCCTTCCATAAGCAGCGGGTAATCCGCCGCCAAAATCCCGCCGGGCGTCATGCTGCCCGCGATCTTTCTTTTGCAGCTCATTTTCCCCTCCAGACATTGATCTCTCTGGCAGAAAGGGCCGGTAAGATCGGGAGCAAAGAGTACCTGGCTCAATGAAAAAAGCTCCTGCCAGATTTTCAGGAGCACGATCCGGGTCTCGTCCGTATTGCGCCGGCATACCCGCTGGCCGATGATATGTTTCCACTGGTAAGGTGTTGCGCTGATAATCAGCACATTCCTAAGGCCCTGGGGCGTGACATAGCCCGCCGCGTCGTGCCCGATCCCTGCCGCGCACAGTTCTTCGTAACAATCCATATCGGATTTACAGCTTTCCAGATACATTTCCTGAATTGCCTTCGGCGCAGTCAAAATCTCATAGGGTACAGCAAAATCCGCCTGTCCCGCATAGTTGCTGTACTGTAAGGACGCACTCATAAACTTTACCTCGTTCTGGTGCCTGGTGATCTGCGCAAGGAAACGCCTGCTTGCGCCTACAATGGCAACGGTGATAACCGCGAATTTCTGGATCGTGGGGTGCGGGAGCTTGCTGATCGCCGTTACGGTATCATTGCTGAACGACTTTTCATAAAGCGCCGTCAGATCCTCCATTGTATTGATCTTATGCCCGCGCTGGGTAAGCCTGGCCGCAAACACCATGTTTTTCTCGGCCTCCGCCACCGCCTGGCAGTTCAAAACCTTTACTTCAATTCTGTTGATTGGTCTGTCCCTCCTTTACAATCGCTTTCAGTAAAAACAGATAGTTAAGACTGTCTGTGATCTTCTCGTCCCATGTGCCGGCGTCAAAGCTCATGCCGTCGGCAAAGCACATGTCATACAGGGAAACGATATGCTTTGCCAGCATCCCGGCAAGGGCACGCTCCGGTGTCGTGTGCTGTAAAGCAGCGGCAGCCTTGAAAGCCCCCAGCCGGTCCGTATCGCCCCCTGTGTATTCCTTTGTTTTCTTTTGCAGGATTTCCCTGCATAGAGCCACCTGACCGTCAAAAACGGCATTGACCTCTTTCTGCGTGATAAGGCATCCCTCCTTTGAAAATGGTTTTGTCCCGAATCCTGTATAGAATCCGTGACAGTTTACGCGCTTGGCAGATAAATCCAGTCGTGCATCAGGCACACGCTCGGCTCGTCCTCCCTGGGGACCAGCCGGTAGGTACATTCCCCGTACACGGTCCGCTTGTCCTCGATCTCCATTTCATAAGCCTTGTAAAAGCGGTATTCGATATTGGAGATAATACATTTAAGCGTCTGCAATGCCTCCCGCTGGGAAGTCACGATCAGGTCACGGTCCACGCTGCGCTGTAGGAACAGTAGCGACTTGTAAAGCTGTACCTCCGTGCGGTAGGGCCGGCAGTCCATCGTCTCCAGCCAGTGGCAGAAAGCTACCGGGCCGCTCAGGGCCAGTTCCCGCTCGGGGTGGTAATACTCGTAGCAGTCCAGGTTGGCCGTGTTCAGCAGGTACAGCATTTCCCTGATCTCATTTTCCGGCATGTCGTAAAACCTAAGAAGGGAGCGGTACAAATGCACATAGCCGGGTATTGAAACAATGGTATTCACCATAGAAAAAATCCTCCTTGTAAATGACTGGTGCGGGAGCACATGCCCCCGCACCGGTTTTCAGTCTGCTTCGTTGTTTACTTCCACCAGCTTTGCCATGACGATGAAGCGGCTCGCGCCTCCGGGCGTGCAGGTGGAAAGGGTCAGCACCTTATCGCTGCTTGTCACCGTGACGTCCGTTTCCACAACAGAACGCTCCGCCATAGCGGTAAGCCAGGTCGTATAAGCGCCGTCATCCTTCCAGCTAAGACGCCAGGGAGAGGTATCGCTGCCGGATTCGGAAGGCTTTGCCACAAACGCCGCGAAAACCTCACAGAGATAACCGCCCTCCGGGGTCACAAGGTACATCTGCTTATGGGTATCAAAGTAGCTCTGTTCGTCATACTCATTCAGGGCGGCGAACATGGAGCCGTCCCGCATGTTATGTCCGTAAATAATGGTGTTCCGGTCAGAAAAATCCGCCTTGTTCTCATAATCCGCGAACAGGCATCCCACCTTATTGTAGGTGCCGTCATACAGGTGGTGCAGGTAATACTCGTTGTCATCCGCCTGCGTTACCGGGTAGTTGATCACCGTATCGGGAAGGGTAAGCCACCCGATGATGTCCGGCCCGCTTTCCCGCAAAGATTCAAAATCCACCATAGGAAGAACCACGGAAGGGGCTGACCCAGCAGGTTCCGTTTCAATGGGTGCGGTCCCGGTCTCCATATCCTCCGGTGTTTCGGTCCGCTCCGGCAGCTCCACCAGTCCTGCGAGGTCATCATAAGCCCCGGCGCTTTCACTGTACTGGCAGAGGTCACGGACCATCAGGAAGCCGCTGCCTAACGCCAGTGCCGCGCAGAGGGAGAGGGCCGCAATGCCCGCAGCCTTTGTCTTAGGGGTCTGTCTGCTGTATTTCCCCTTCTTGAAATAGAGGGCAGCAAACATCCCACCGCCGATCAGAGCCAGCGCCAGAAGGCCGCCGTACAGGAAAATGAAATTGTCATCACCGGTCTGCGGTACTGCCTTATCAGGATTAGACGGTGTGGAAGGCTTGGACGGTGTTTTCGGATTATCAGGAGTTTCCGGTTTTTCTGGTTTCTCATTAAAGAACTGGACCGTTGCGGTCTGGTCCGCCTTGATCTCCACCGTGGCCGCGTCAGGAATGATATAATCCTTGCTTGCACGGTTGGAAAGCTCGGTTACGGTATAAATGCCGACGCGCAGCCCCTTGACCTCGATCACGCCGGATTTCGGTGTGGTGAAGGTCTCACAGTAAGAACCGTCTGCGCTCTTGACCTCAATGGCAAATCCGTCCTTGCGTCCGTCACTGGAATCTTTGGTGATTTTCAGGTTGCCGCGGTATGCCTCATTGGTAAATCCCCGGCCTGCCTCGCCGTTTTCGATCACAACGGTCTGGCCGTCCTCGGTGATCGCAAAGTAATAAGCCTTTTCGTCAGGCTGGTAGCCCTCCGGCGCTTTCTTTTCTTTTACGAAATAGCCCTTAGCCAGAAGATCCTCCGCCATGTGGAATCCGCCGTCTGTCTCTTTCAGGGCGCCGACCAGCGTATCTTCGGCATCCAGCTCCTTGTTGCCGTTGGCGTCCTCATACAGTTCAAACACCGCGCCGGAGAGGAAGCGCAGGAAAGTATTCTCCTTATCGCTCTCCACAGAGGAAGGTTCATCCACCGCCTCGGTCTTATGGAGCTGCACCCGTCCGCGGATCAGGGTATTATCCACGCGGAATTCGATTGTCTGGCCGTCCGCACCGATATAAATGTGGTGTTCCTCCGGGCTCACCGTATAGAGCGCGGGAGCGGAAATTTCCTTTACAATCCAGTGACCGTAAGGGATATTCTCAAAGGCAAAGCTGCCATCCTCACCGGTGGTTACGGTAAGCAGCGCGTTTTCCTCGGTAAATTCTTCGGTGTCAGGCTTAAACAGGCCCATCACCGCGCCGGCCAGCTTCACATCTTCGCCAACCTCCGTGCTCTCGCCATATTTCACACCGTCAATGCGTCCGCGGAGCAGGTCATTGGGAACAGCCTCGCCCTCATTTATCAGGATAGAGACAAGAGCAGCCTCCTGACCCGCATATTCAAAAACTACCGGGTATTTGGTATCGGAAAGCACATAGGCGCTGTTGGTGGTGCGCTCCTGCACATAATAGCTGCCAAACGGAAGGTCGGAATCAAAGCAAGCGTCATAGCCGCCCGCCTCATTTGCGGAAACGGAGACCACTTCCAGAAGCCCGCCTGCCGGGATCACGCTGCCATCCGCCGCCGTCAAGTCAGCGGAAGCATACAGACCAAAGGAAATGTCCTTGTATTCCTCATTCATGCCAAGCCCGAAAAGCTCGTCTGTTTCCAGAGCTTTGAACAGGGCAACATCCACTTTCTGGCGCTCGTCATACAACCCTACTGCGGTCTGCGTGACCTCCACGGTCTCGCCCGCGTAGGTCAGCTCCGCATATTCCGGGACAGCATTTACGACCATGCCAGCCGGCGCCTGCCGTTCTTCCAGACGGTAGCGGCCCAGGTACAGAAGTACGCTTGTGGCGGTTCCATCTTCCCCGGTGGTAAGGGTCTCTACAACTGTGTCCTTTGCTACTCGGAGGGTCCCGTCGCCGGTGTAAATATCCTCGTCAGCGATCACATCATAAACTGCGCCGGGAAGCCCGGCCACTTCATATACCGGCTGATACAGGCCGTCGTTTTCCTGGACGGAAGCGAACACCTCGCCGGTCTTTGTGATGGTGAGCTGGCCCTTCTGGGGCATGTTGTACTGTGTGACGGTCACAACCGCCTCGCTGCCGTCAATGGTGAACGGTACGGGCTCACTGGAAAGGACATAACCGTAAGGAGCCGCCACCTCATAAAGCTCATAATCCCCGGTATGCAGAGGTTCCGGCAGCATGAGCCAGCCTTCGTCCGAAACATAGAAGGTATCAAGGGTCTCCGGGTTTGGGTAGAAGATTTCCTGGGTGACAAATTCCCCGGTGGAAAGGTCCTTGATCTGGAAGCCCGTGCCGGTCATCGGGATAATGCTCCCGGTCTCGGCGTCGCATTTCTCCACCTTGAGCCTTGCGGTAATGGTGCGGTTATTCAGAATATAGCTGTAGGTCTGGCCGTCTGCGGAAATAAAGACGGTAAAATCAGGAATGAACGCCTTGCCTTCCTCACCGGCTGTCTGGTGGACCGTATAATGGCCGTAAGGCAGCATTTTGGAGGAAGTAAAGCCGTCGCTGTCCGTGGTGAGCAGGTCGCGCTCGCTTTCCTTCGCCGCATCATAGCTACCCGCCGCCTTCAAGTAGATTTCAAAGACGGCGCCGGCCTCCGGGTGCTCGATCACACCCTCATTCGGTTCTTCCGTATTTTCATCTTCGGACACATCCGGGTCCGGGTCGTCCGTATGCTTGACAAGCTGGATATTGCCATAGATCACGGTTTCCGTGACCTGGTTCTCCGTAGTGTTCAGCTCCACCTCGTACAGCGCCGGGGAAGCGCCCACCTCATAGACCGTATCATTCAGAAGATAACCGGTGCTGGGCTCGATTTCCCGTACCGTCCAGCTATCGCCGCAGACATAGTAACGGGTCATAAAGCTGCCGTCCGGCCCGGTGGTATAGGTATCTACCAGCTCGCCATTGTTATAAATCCCATAGGTCGCCCCGGCAAGGGTGGCGTCGCCCTGGGCGGTCCCGGTGTCCGCGTCGCTCTTTACCACATGCACGCGGAATTTCTTCAAAATATTGCTGAAATGGACGGAAGCAGTCTGGCCGCTCTCAATAGTGATGTACTGTGCGGAAGGGGTCACATAGCGGTCAACCGGGATTTCCGTCACCAGGTAAGTGCCGGGCAGGAATTTCTTTTCCACCTGGCCGTTATCCCCGGTAGTAACAGTCTCATTGACTTCATTTCCCAAAATATCCGTGCCGGAAATGCGGAAGGAAATGCCGGACACAATGCCGTCCTCACTGGTCTTGACGATCTTCGCGGTGCCGTAGGTCTCCGTTTTGATGTTCATAAAGAAGGAAACCGGGTCGCTGGCGCCGGTCATCATGGTCTGATAACCAGGGCGGCCCCAGATCAGCATGTCGTTGGCAACCGGAATGTCTTTTCTGAACTCAAAGCTCACCGGCTCCATAATCATGTTTTTGCTGGTGAAGGTGTACTGGTTGCCGTTCCTGCTCACGGTCACGCCGCTGCCGGAAAGCATTTGCAGGTCGATATTCAGGTTGTTGGTGTCGGTAACAGTCAGGGTATAGACCTTTCTGCTGGTGTCCCATTTCAGTTCCAGAACAGGGGCATCCCCCTTATTCGCCGCGGTAAAGGAAGGGACGGTGGAGTGGGACGCCACCTGTTCCAGAATCCAGTTGTATGCCTTTTCCGCAGGACGCCCGGCAACCACGCTGTAATACTGGTCCGCCGAAGCGTGGCCGTTGCTGTGCCGGCTGTAGGGGTCGCTGCGAAGCTGCTGCTGGTATTCCCAGAGGATGATCTGCGTCGCCATTTTATAATCGTCCTCATTGATTCCGGAAACAGGAAGGGAGGCGCCGGGTTTCCAGCCATAGATCGCAGTCAGGGTAATGCCGCGCCTGGCAGCGGACGGGAGCATATTCAGGTAATCGCTGTTGGTCCCGTTCTCCGAAGTATAGGTATTTTCGGAAGTGTTGTAGGGAATCCCGCTCTCCACGCAGTAGACCGAATGGGTCACGCCGTCCGAATCTGTCAGCATGTAGTGCCGGTAGGCGCTGCCGCCGGAGCCGGAACGTTTATCCGTGGTTCCGTCTGAATTGTAAGCAAGGAAATTGGTAGGCACCGGGGAATAATAATGCTGCCCGTCAGACCCTACATACTGGTCGCCCAGCCAGGAGCTTGCTTTCTGGCCCACGCCTGCCGCAAACGCCTGGGCGGGAAGCAGGCTAAAGACGCATACCGCGCAGAGTAAAAATGCCACGATCCTGTGCAGACCGCGGCGGTGTGTATTCGTTTTCATATTCACGATAGAAAGACCTCACTTTCATAAAATAGGTAAGGACGGCGCATTACTCGCCGTCCTCATGGGTGCTATCCTCAAAGTCATCCTCGGAGAGATATTCCGGTTCGCCGTAAGCCTCGTCCGGGTCAAAGCCCTCCCCGTAGCCGTCGTCCTCGTCAAATTCGTCCTCGTCCGCCGCCTGCTGTTTCGGGCGCACGATCTTCACATAATAGCCGACGCCTCCGACTGCAAGCAGGGCGACGATGATAAAGATGATCGTGCCGACGCTGCCGGTATCTTTCTTTGGCTGTTCCGATTCAGCCGGTTCCTCCGGCTCTGCCGGCTTTTCCTTTCCGATGCAGCCGTTTAAGTCATTTTTGCAGACCGGGCAGCCGGTATTGACTTTTCCGGCCTCGCATTTCTCCTTACAGGTGCAGACATCCGCAGCGGGGATCACGCTCACGCTGCCATCATTCTTTTCCGCAAGGGCCATCAGGTCCGCCTCGGTGACGCCATTCAGAAAGTAAACGTTGTTGTCGTCACGCTTGCCGTCAATGATAAGGTAGAACACATTCCCGGCCTCGGTGGTAATGGTGTAAAACTGTTTATCCCCATCCTCGCCGGTGGCGCTGTCCAGCACGGTCCCGGTCCCCTCCGGGGTGAAAGCGCCCTCCGGGACGGAGGAAGTGGTGGGCTCCGGTGTGCCGGAATTTCCTGTACTGCCGGAGCTGCCGTCCTGGGAGCTTGTGCCGCCCGAATCCGTTCCCGTATTGGAACTGCTGCTTTGGGTGCCCGTGCTGCCGGAAGAAGCTGCCTGGGTCTGTACCGGTTTTGTTGCCGGGGTGCTGCTCTGGCTCGGCTGCGTGGGGGCAGCCGGCTTTTCCGTGGACACCGGTTCCTTGTAATAGGGGTTGTCAAATTGCACGGCATCAGAACGGTTGCCGGCATAATCCACCGCGTAGACGCTCACTTTTTTATCTGTGCCGGCATAATCCTTCAGCGCGACAGAGGCTTTCCCGTCCACAAGGGAATTTACACGGGTCTTGTCGATATAGACCGCCTCCACGCCGGAATTGTCGTCGCTGCTTACGATCTTTACGGTTTCCCCATCCAGCACCGCCGTAAGCGTGGGCGGCGTGGTGTCCTTGCCCCCGGCGGCAAAAGCCGTCATGGGCAAGGTCATGGCGCCTATGAGAAAGACAAGCGCCACAAGGAGAGAGATTCGTTTAGTCCTCATGCACTTCCTCCTGTTCCTGCGGCGAAGACTCCTGTGCGGACGCCATCTGCCGCGTTTTTAAGAATTCGGCCAGTTCCTGGGGCGTCAGGTGGTAGCTGCGGGCCACCGCCACAAAGTCGGTGTTCTCCAGCTCCGTTTTCTGTTTCTCCAAATCCTGGAGCCTGGCCTGCTGCTCCGCGATCTTCGCCTTGGTCTTTTCAATGTCTTTTGCCAGTTTTTCAATTTTAGGGTTCAAGTTGTTACCTCCATTCTGTTAAGGCAGCCGCGCAAAGGTGTAAAAATGCTGCTGCCAGTAACTTGTATTGATATTTGCGTAAGAGATCGGGTCCCCGCAGTGGATCATCATTCCGTTACCCACATAGATTCCCACATGGCTTGCGCCGCTGGTGTTATAGGTCCCCTGGAAGAAAATCAGGTCGCCGGGTCTTGCGTCCGCACTCGATACAGGCGTACACACGCCTAAAAGCCCGTCCGCGGTAAGCCGCCCGAAGTTCCAGCCGGTATGGTTGACTACCCAGGAAACGAAGCCTGAACAGTCAAAGGAAGTGGAAGGGCTTGCGCCGCCCCACACATACGGATAGCCTAAGTATTTCTCCGCCTCCGCGATCATGGCCGCGAACTGTTCATCCGCAAGGGCCTCCGGCGGAATATCGTAATCAAAGTAGCTGCCGCCTCCGCCTGCGCCAATGGCTGGCAGCCCGGTACTGCCGGTGTCACCGGTATCTGCAAAATACAGCGGATTCAAATACTGCCCGTCCACCAATACCTCCAGGTGCAGGTGCGGCCCGGTGGAATTGCCGGTGCTGCCGACCTTCGCGATTACATCCCCGGCCTTTACTTCCTGGCCCACGGACACAAGAAGCTGTGAACAGTGGCCGTATTTCGTGGTAAGGGTATGCCCCTCGTAAGCCTCGCCTTCAATGGCGACACACAGGCCGTAGCCGCCCGCGTTTCCTGCCAGCGTAACCGTACCGTCATGGCCGGCTAAGATTTCCGTGCCCTGGGCCATGCCGATGTCAACGCCGGTATGGTAGTTCTTTTCCCCGCTGATGGGGTGTACCCGGTAGCCGTAGTAGCTGGTGACATAGGGCAGCCAGTTTATCCCAAAGACATTTTTCACATACTGCCGGTTGCCCTTGGTCTGCAATAGAATCTCACAGATTTCTTTCTGCTCGGTGCTCATGCGCTGCACCACCAGGTTTGCAAGAGGCGTGGCCGTGAGCTTTACATTCAGAATGTGCCACTCATACGGTACTTCTTCCTCGGTTTCCTCGCCGGTCTCCGGGTCAACATGGGTCTCTGTCCGGTAGCGGATTTCCGTTTCCTCCGTAAAGGTAAGGGAATACTGCTCATTAAAAAGCTGCCGCAGGACGCCCTCGATCTGCTCATAGGTGAAATTCTGATAGGCAGAAGTGAGATAGCCCATCAGGATATAGGGGTCATGCTCGATTGCGCCGATGTTATAGCGGTACTCGTCATAACCGGGCCGGTCTGTCTCCACACGGTCTATTTCCATTTGCAGGTCTGTTTCCCACTCGGTATAGATAAGCTCCGCGTTGTTGATGTCCTGGTCCTCCGCCAGATAGGTAGAGGCGGCGATACTTCCCAGGCCCCCGGTCCCGATATTGGAAAACGAGGAAAACAGCGAAGAAATGAGAAATACCACCAAAAGCAGAAGGACGAGAATGCTGCAGATAACCGGGTGACGCTTGACGGTGTTTACCACCGAAGCAGCGATCTTTTCCGTTGTAACGGCTGCGTTCTTTGCCCGCTTTCCGGTTTTCTGTGCCTCCCTTGCGGCTTTGGCATACTGCCGTTTCAGCTTTTGCTTCTGCCACATCCGGGCAAGGAAATTTTTCTTTAGCTCCGGGTGTTCCGAAAGGGTCTGCCGGTAGGCAAGCTTCGCGTTAGCCCTCGCTGATTTCTGCTGTAACTTTGTCACCCGGCGGTATGGCGCTGTTTTATGGCGGTGGTACAGGGTGCGCGCCCAGGCCTCACCCACAAGCTCGGTGCGGTGGGCGGCTTTCACGCCGACATTTTCTTCCTCCGCCTGGTAGATTTTCTTATGGGCGTAGCCGACAGCCGTATTCGCTGCCGCCTTTACCGGGCGCATGGGAAGGGAGCCCTTTACATGCGCCCGCTGGGATTTTACTTCCTGCTCAAATTTCAGCCGTTTTTTTGCTTTGCCGGTCTCCGGGTCGGAAGCCGTCTCCATCCGCAGTTTTTTCCGGGAAGGCAGACGCGCCTCGGCGTCCTCCAGCTTCTTTTCCACACGCTCGGCCCTGCGCCTCGCCTGGGTCAGCTTTTTATCCGCCGCCTCCGGTGGCAGCTCGTCAGCGGTAAATTCCAGCTTGGAAGGCCGTTTCGGTTCTCCCTCGGCTGAACCCGGCTGTTTCTCCTGGGGTTCCTCGGCTTTTGCCGCCTCCTGGAAACGCTGCTGGTACTTGTTGCCATGCTGGTGCATCCGGCGTCTGCCCGATGTTTCCCCGGCATTTGTGCTGCCGGCCTCCGAAGCAGCGGAAGCCTCCGAACTGCCGGAACCGGGCAACTCCTGGCCGCCGCGCCGGGAAAAGTCTGCATCCCGGCGCTGGAGCCTGCCGGAATCACTGTGCCTGGAATCCTGCTGCCTGCTTTCGCGGAAGCTGTCACGCCCGGAAAAATCCGGCCCGTTTTGCTGCGGAACGCTGCGGCTGTCCTGAATGAAGCTGTCAGAATCCCCGGACGACTGCCGGGAAAAAGCCTCCGCATGTGTTCCATAGTCCGCAGATTCATAAGCCGCCATTTCATCCACTGGCTGCCGGGAAGCAGCAGCATACGTATTGGAATCCGTTGCTGGAACTGCGCCGTCCTCCGAAGCCCCTTGATACAGGTTCCACCCTCTATGGCGGTTATCTTCCTGCACAGGAGCGTCACGGGCCCGGCGCAGATCAAAATCCTGCCCGCGCATCTCGCCGGTCCGGACGTCGGTTTCTGTTTTTCCCGCCGGCTGCCGCACCGCGTCTTTGGGCCGTCTGAACTCTTTATCACGGGACATATCCATCACCTCCAGTCTGAATTATCGTTGCTGGTCTGCCGGCGCTCATGCGCCTGCCACTTCATCCGGCCTTGTGGTAAGGACCGAATACAGAAGGGTGTCCTTCGGGAAGTGATCGACGAAAGGAATAATCACATTGCCGAAAAACAAAAGACCCTCGCCGGGGCCGGAATGGGTCACATAGGAAAGCTGGTGGGGCGAAATGCCTAACTGCTTCGCCAAAATCTGCCGGTCTCCCTGGGCCTGGTTGAGCATGTAGATAAAATCCGAGTTCTCAAAGATGTTCTCGATCTCCCTGGAAGCCAGCAGGTCCTTCACATTCTGCGTTAAACCGCTGGGAATCCCGCCCCATTTTCTGAACCGTTTCCATATCTCTACACTGAAACTTCCGGTCTGTCCTTTCAGCAGGAGGTGGAATTCGTCGATATAGAACCAGGTCGTCTTATGCTTGGAGCGGTTGGCCGTAACACGGTTCCAGACCGCGTCCTGCATGATAAGAAGGCCGATCTCTTTCAGGGCCTTTCCCAATGACTTCAACTGGAAGCACAGTACCCGGTGGTGATCCATCTGGATATTGGAACGGTGGTTAAACACATTCAAGGAACCATTGACGTAGATTTCCAGCGCCGTGGCGATATTCTGCGCCTCCGGTTCGCTCTGTTTGCGAAGGAGGTCGTACAAATCCCCCAGGATTGGCATGTTTTCCGGGCGCGGGTCCTGCAAATAGTCCCGGTACACAAGCCTTGTGCAGCGGTCAATGATCGTCTTTTCAATAGGGGAAAGCCCCTCCTTGCCGCCGATGATAAGGTCACACAGAGACAGGATAAAATCACTTTTCAGGGTGATCGGGTTTTCATCATCCGAATAGTCCAGGTTTATATCCATCGGATTGATGTAGTTAGTGGAGTTAGGGGAAATGTCAATGACCTGCCCCTGAGCTCCAAACTGCTTTACCAAAGGCCCGTACTCATTTTCCGGGTCTGCTATGATAATGTCGTCCTCCGTCAGAAGGAACACATTGACGATCTCACGCTTGGCAGAGAAAGATTTGCCACTGCCGGGCGTACCCAGGAACAGGCCGTTGGGGTTTTTCAGGTTCTTGCGGTTCGCCATAATCAGGTTGTTGCTAAGGGCATTGAGACCGTAATACAAAGCCTCGCCCTCCTGAAACAGCTCGCAGGTGGTAAACGGCACGAAAATGGCCGTGCTGCTGGTGGTAAGACCCCGCTCGATCTCGATCTGGTTCTGCCCCAGGCATAGAGAGGACATAAGGCCCTGCTCCTGCTGGAAGTCCAGGCGTTTCAGGGCACAGTTGTATTTCTGCGCCACACCGGAAGCGGAAAAAATATCCGTAAACAGCTTTTTGCGCTTCGGGGCGATATTCTCCACCAGAACCGTCACAAGGAACATCCTTTCATTCCGGCTCTGCAAATCCTGCAGGAGATTTTTCGCTTCTTCCCCATAAGTGGCAAGGTCGGTAGGTATGATGTCCATGTCATAGCCGGAGCGGACCGCTTTCTTCTGTTCCTCAATCGTCATCTTCTGCAAATCAGACATCTTGCGTTTGATGTTCTTGATCGCCTGGGCCTGGTCGATAGACTGGATATGCAGGTTGATTGTCACGGCGTCATCCAGGTCAAGCAGTTCCGCCAGCAGCCGATCCGTCAGCTCCGGGGCCAAAATCTGCAAGAAGGACACCGCGCCGGAATGGTCGCCCACCCGGAAGGTCTTGCCGTCCTGGGAGAAGGAGAGACCGGAAGGGGCGATATAGTCCTTTGTGGAGAGCCCGGTTTTCGGCAAATCCGACCAGTTAAAATGAAGTTTCTCCTGGCCGTCCGGGTGGAGCTGGCTGTGCAGAAGCTCCAGACGTTCCAGCCCGTTTAAGGGCCTTGCCTGCACGCCCAGGGCTTTGAAGTTCCCCAGCACGTCCGTTTCGATCCGTTCCAGACGCATTTTCGCCGTGCGAAGGTCCTCCGCTTCAATCCCGAAGGTGATGTATTTCCGCTTGGTAAGGCCGTTGTTGCCCTTTTGGAGCTGGTTCTTTAACATATCCGCGTACTCCCTGCGGATTCCGTCGTACTCGTCGCCACGGGCAGGAATCTCTATGCTGTGAACAAAGTCCTGCATATTGGCCCGCTGGTTGATGAAGGTGAGCTGCACATGGATCGAGGCGTCAAAGTAATTGAGAAAATCGCAGTAGCCCTCAAAAATCTGCGCCTTGTCGTCCGCCTGCGCGAGCTGGTAGTTAATATCAAAGAACTGCACCGTCTTGGTGTAATAATTGCCGCTCACACGGCAGATACCGTCCCGGTACATTTCCTTATAGGGAATACTCTGCTGGACCGTCTGCGGGGCGTCCGCTTTCAGCCCGGAAAAAAAGCCGGGCTTTTTCTTCGGCCCGGCAGGAGAGGCAGTTTTACTTCCTGCCTTTCTTGCTTCGGTGCGGGTCTTTTTTGCCTGCTTTACGTTTCTTTGCAGACGTTTTTCCTGCGCCTCCTGCTGTCTGGTTTTTGGCAATCTGTGATACCTCCTTTTTGGATATGGATTTGTAGAAGTTTTCTGTCCGGTAAGGGCGGTCCTTCGGCCAGAGCTTATAGCGGAGCCGGTTCCTTAACAGCTTTTCCGCCGGCTGCCCGTCCTTCTCATACATGGCAAAGAAGAAAAAGGGCATCATCAGGCCGATCATAAGGAGCACCGCCGCCGAATTGCCGATGGCGCCGCGGGTAAGGAAATATACCGGCAGCCCCACCAGCGCGGCCAGACTGAAACAAATAAGCTGGCGCTTTGTCAGGCCAGCGGCTACTTTGGTCTTGACTTTGGTTAAGTCTTTGGGTACGGGTACATAAGGCATTTCGTTGTCACCTCCGATCTGCGAGAATCTTTTTTATCCGTTTTGCGGCATTGTAATACTGCAATCCACTTCATTGCCCCATACATCCCAGCCGGGGGTCTGCTGCCTGGCAAAAAGCTCCACCCTGGGCTGATCTCCCATGAGCTTTATGATCTTGTCCCGCACTTCATCGGGTTTCTTGCTGTGCTGCTCGATATGGGAGATCACAAACTGGTGGATTCCCGCACACTGGCGTTTCGGGTGCCCGCGTGTTGCCAGCAGACATACCTCCGCGTTGGAGCGGGTCCAGAAGCCCATCCCATAAAACCAGCTATCGGCTTTCCGGTTCTGCTTCAGCCACAGAAACGCCAGGGTCTTATAGTGGAAGCCCCATGCCTCAATCACCCGGAACGCCTCATTAAGCTGCGGGAAGGTGGCCCATAGAAAAAGCGCACTGTCTTTGGCCGCAAGGTCTGCAACCGGCAGTGCGCATATTTCATCCATGCTCATGGTGGGGTAATGGTTTTCTGCCACGCCTTTGCCGCGCTTCATGTCATAGCGCCAGGGCGGGTCCGCGTACACAATGCCATATTTCTTAGCCTCCGCCATCAGCGGGCCTGCTCACTCTTGGCAGGCGCGGGCTTTGCCGGCTGCGTCTTGACCTTTCCGGCATTTTCTTTCAGGGCGCCGGTCAGGGAAGGCTTTTCTGCGTCCCTGGTCGCTTCAAGGGTGGCCTGCAAATTTTCAATCGCCTGGCCGTACCCTTCGATCAGGGCGTCGTTGAGCTGCCTGCGAAAGTCCGCCGTCACCGGCCAGCACACATCCCTCCATTTTCCCTGCTTATCCTGGGTGGAAGGCATGTTGACATACAGGCCGTTCTCGCCGGAGCAGATACGGAAGCCGTCGATCTTGAAACAGTCGCCAATCGTCACGTTGGCAAAGGCCAAGAGGTTCCCCATCGGGGCAATCGGGCGCACGGTTACATCCAGCTTCAAGCTTTCGGACGCCTGAGTGTCCGGCTGCATGGGTTCGGTATTGGTTTTACTCATAATGAAAGTTCCTCCTTGTTAAAATGTAGTTGTTACCCGCTAATGCGAGTTGAATATACTTTTAGATAACGAGCCTGTCTTAAAGAGGGCGAAGGCCAGCAGTACGGTATATCCCGCCGTGCCCCAGATCGCACCGTGAATATCGCCGGACGAGGGGATCGACTGGACCAGCACCGCGTAGATCGCGACGCATACCAGAATTAAGAACCCCTGGAATCCCAGAGCGAACAGGGAACGAAGGTAATTCGTCCCCATCTGTCCCCATTCACGGTTTGCCATTGTGGAAAACGGTATGGGTGCCAGGCTGACCGTGAGATATATTTCAATCATGCGGCCATAGACAATGACAAAGATCACAATAGACAGTACCCACATACACAGGTTGATGATGTTGGTTTCCAGCCATAAGCCGATCAGCTCCCACATCCCCATTGCTTCAAGCTGCGTTTCCAGGTCAGCCAGCGCCGCCGTGACATCCAGGTTCCCGTTTATCACGCCGGCGCTCCGCGATACCACATTTTGGGCGACATCAAACACCGCCATGACAATCGTAAAACAGTTGGTAAGCAGGTAGGTGGCTACAAAGGTCTTGAAGATCCACTTGAAGATGTTGAACGTATCAAAATCGTGCATGTTGTTCTTTTCCAAAATCATCTGAATCAGCTCATATACCAGCACAAAGGTCAGGATCATGCCCGCAATGGGAATGACGACGGTTTCAGAAAGATTCTGGATCATACTGAACACGCCGCCATTCCAGCCCTGCGGGGTCTGTCCGACCTGCCCGGCCACATCCGCGACCTGGCTGTTTACCGATTCAAAAATACTGGTGTACTGCCCGGTGATCGCTTCGATCAGGCCCTCTTTGATCCAGTCTGTTATCCAATCAAACAGACTGCCCATCGGCTATTAACTGAACAGGCCGGACAGGAGCGGAATCAGCGTGGCACCCACCAGGGCGATACCGCCGCCCGCCATAAGCTGTTTTATCCCCAATTAGGTGTAAAACTCTGCTCGATGGCGGGCGGCGGCGTACAAAAAATCTATATGGTGTTTTTAAGAGAACCGTCCCGGCGGGACAGGTCAGGCAGTGACCTGTTCCACCTCCGGGATGGGTTTGAGATTAAAATGAATTTCGATAGAAATGTGTCTTGTTTTATCTTCGTCAATGCGCTCATGCACGACGATTTCTTTGATTAAGCGGTTAAGGGTGGCTGCGTCCAGCTCTGTGATGTTGGCGTATTCCTGAATGGCTTCCACCCATTGTTTTGCGTCATTGGCAAGCTGGACTTCATCGGACAGCCGCTTTCTGCCCTCGGACACTTTTGCTTTAAGCTCCATCTGCTCGGTCTGTGTCTTTTCCAGTATGGTGTTGAAATTCTGCTCACTGATACGCCCTGCAATCATATCCTCATAAAGCCGCATTACCATTTTGTCCAGAACCTCAATCCGTTCCTCGTCCCTTGTAAGGGAGCGTTCCATTGCTTCCCGCTGTTCCCGCTGCTCGGCTTCACAGGTATTGGTCAGGCGGTCGGCAACCGCTTCCCCGTCCATCAGGGCAGCTCTGGCACATTCCCGGATTTTCCGCAGCACATGGCTGTAAAGGGTGTCATAGTCAATCCGATGCTGGGTGCAGTGGTTCTTTCCAAAGGCATTGTAGGTCTTGCAGGAATAAATCTGCTGAGGATGTTTTGCGTTTGTGTAGCGTACCGTCAGCGACTTCCCACACTCGCCGCATTTTATCAGTCCGGCAAACAGGCTGATTTCATTGGTCTGCCCCGGACGCTGGCGGGATTTCAGCTTATTCTGCACAATGTCAAAGCTCATGCGGTCAATCAGCGGTT
Source organism: Faecousia intestinalis (assembly GCF_040096185.1). Lineage (NCBI taxonomy): Bacteria > Bacillati > Bacillota > Clostridia > Eubacteriales > Oscillospiraceae > Faecousia > Faecousia intestinalis. The sequence continues at coordinate 87,856 of NZ_JBBMFF010000270.1, forward strand.
CATGCTGCCCCTCCACCACAATCCAGTCCTCCGGCTTCTTTTCCCCAATCGTGCCGATTTTGAAACGGTAGTCCTTTTTCTGGGAAGCAATCGCCCCGGTGTAGACGGGATTCATCAAAAGGTCTTTGATAACGGAGAAGTCCCACATATACCGTCCTTTTTCTGGGTCTTTCTTTTCCCATTTGGTGCGGGTATTGCGAAGCCCCCGTTCCCGGTTCCACCATGTGGGGCAGGGGATTTTTTCTTCCTCCAGCCGTCTGCGGATATAGTTCGGACCATGACCGTTTAGGGCATACCCGAAAATCAGCCGCACAATCGGGGCGGTTTCCTCGTCAATGAGCAGATGGTTTTTGTCCTCCGGGTCTTTCCGATACCCAAACGGGGCAAGACACCCGGTAAACTGTCCTTTCTGCGCTTTCAGAAGATAAGAGGAATGGACTTTCTTGGAAATATCCTTGCTGTACATCTCGTTCAGGATATTCTTGAACGGGGCAATATCGTTGTTATCCCGCAGGGTGTCGATACCGTCATTCATGGCGATATAGCGGACACCGTTTCTTGGGAAAAAGTCCTCAATCAAATGCCCGGTTTGCAGATAGTTCCGCCCCAGTCGGCTGAGGTCTTTCGTGATGACAAGGTTGATTTGCCTGCGCTCAATGGCTCTCAACATTCTCTGTAAATCAGGACGCTCCATATTAAGACCTGTGAAACCATCGTCCTGATAGACTGCCACAACCTCCCATCCCTGCTTTTCGCAGTATTTTTCCAGCATATCACGCTGGTTTGCGATACTGGCACTTTCGCCTTGCAGGTCATCGTCCTTTGACAGCCTGCAATAGACCGCCGCACGATAGCCCCCGGCAAGTGCCGAACCGATTGTTCTGTATTCCATTTCGTTCATCATAGCCATTTACCCACACAATCCAGACGGTATCTGGCTCTTTTGAACCTCATCTTCATTATAGCTCATATCTTTCTTTTTAGCAAGATATTCTTTCGTATTTGTCTTTCCGTATTTCTGGGAAATCAGGCTGACGAACACATCGGTTGCATCCAGCTCCCCGTCAAATACAGTGGTCACATGAATCTCTGTTTTGTTTTTTGCCATAGGCAGTTATCCTCCATACATGAAAATAGCCAGACAGAGGGTGTCGGCAACGAAGTCCGGCAACGGGCTTCAAAAGACCTTGCAAACAATCTCAATCTGGCGGTGGTTACTATTTATACTTTTCTTTTATTTTTCTGTTGTTTTGGTTGTTATAAGGGAGAAAAGCCCGGAAATAAGGGGTTTTCCCCGGCAACCGGCTCGGCAACGGGATAGCAACAGGGGGTGCAACGGGTGGTCATTTTCAGAATGGAAGCTCCATCTGTTCTGTGACCTCCACAAAACCGTCCATCGTTTTTTCAGACGGGTTGCCGGAGTCCGTTGCCGGGTTTTCTCGCTCCCAGCCCTTTTGTCTGCCATATTCGGAAAACATTCTTGGGTTCGGGAAGTACCGCCAGCGGTCAATGCACTGGTTCATAATCTCGTTGATTTCCCGGATTTCCCATTGCTTCGGCTCGTCAAAGGCATGGTTCAAGGCTTCCTTGTAGAGCTGCTTGGAGCAGACCATGCTCCCGGTGTACTTATCAAGATACGCCTGTATCATCCCGGCTTTGGTGTCCTCCGGCATAAAATCCCGCTGGTGTTCTTTGAGATACCGCTGCATGGCGGGGCTGAAAGCCAGCTTGAACCTGCCGCTTCGGTAAATCTCCATCGCTTCCGCCCACATCTGCTCAATATAGGCTCTGGAAGCAGCTTCGTCCTCCAAAATGTGAACCTCAGCTTGCTCCGGGTACACCATGACCGGGATAAAGCGGCGGTTGCCGGAACGGTCAAGGGGCAGGAAGTCAAGGGCATTGGAAGTGCCGCCAAACACGCACTGGCGGGGGCGGTCTGCCGGGTGGGTTTCATAGGGTATCTTGTAGACCTCCTTCTGCCGGCTTAAAAATGACTTGATTTCTTCGATGCTCTTGGCGTTTGCGGTTGCCATCATTTCCGACATTTCGATAATCCAGTGACCTTGCAGCTTGCGGTACACATTGTCATCGTCCAGCTTCCGCAAATCATCGGAAAACCACTCGTCCCGGACTGCCAGCAGCCGGAAGAAGGTGGATTTGCCAGCCCCCTGACCGCCTACCAGACACAGCATGATTTCAAACTTGCTTCCGGGCTTAAATGCCCTTGTAATCGCCCCCAGCATGAACAGCTTCAAGGCTTCATAGGTGTAATCGTCCACATCAGCCCCCAGAAAGTGCCGCAGACAGAAGCGGATGCGCTCAGTCCCGTCCCATGCAAGGCTGTTCAGAAAATCCCGGATGGGGTGGTACTTATTCTCATTCGCCACAATCCCGATGGCGGTTTCAATCTTTTTCTCACTGGTAAGCCCGTAGGTTTCCTCCAGATAGAGAAGCAGATACTTCATGTCCGTATCGGTCAGGGCTGTGCTTTCTCTGTGAAAACCGATGGGCTTTATGATGTCCTTGCGGTCGGTCAGGATGTTGTAGGCGATTGCCCCGGCAAGCACAGGGTCACGCTGGAATACGGTCAGGCAGTTCCGTATGCTCTGGCGGACGCCGCCTTTCTCGGTGGTTTCCAGAGTTGCCTTTACTTCCTCAACGCTCTGGGGCGGCTGCATGGCGTTCATGGTGTTTTTTAGTTCTTGCTGCGTCTGCGGCTGCAAGCTCTGCCATTCGCTGTTCAAGCTGTATCACATCCTTTCCGTATTCCGTAATCAAAGCCGCTTTTTCCTCTGTTTCCCCGAACAGCAGCACATCCAGCAGATATTCCACATGGTCTTGCTTCTGTAAGGCTTCCACAAACCGGGGATGAAAGACTTCCTCCGGGGAGTGCGGGGCATATTCCTTTCTCCACACTCGGAGCAGGTGGAGATAATCGGCAAGAATACGGAAGCAGCGGTTTTTTGCTTCCTGAAACTGTTCCTCCGGGGATTTCTGCCGGGGCTTGGGCTTTTTTGCCTTTCCAGGCGGTTTCCAGTCCTCATAGGAAAGCCCGAAGTCCTGTGCCAGCTGTACGGCGGCTTCTTTCTTTCCCAGCCCATACAGGGCGGCGGCAAAATCAATCACATCCCCATCCGCACCGCAGCCGAAGCAGTGGTAACGCCGATCCAGCTTCATGCTTGGGGTTTTATCGTTATGGAACGGGCAGCAAGCCATCCCGTTGCGACCTACATGGATTCCATAATGCTCCGCAGCCTGTCTTGTTGTGACGGACTGCTTCACAGCTTCAAATACATTCAAATCTATCCCTCCTTGAAAATAAGAAAAGCACCTGACATTCTCTGCTTGAAAATGGCAAGTGCCTGTTAAAGTTCCATATCCTGTTGTTTGTGCTTCGTCTGTGCCGGGACAGTTCTTTGTGCTTTTTTCTCGTCAGCCTTATCCTGCAAGACTTCTTTGATAGGCTGTTTCTTGGGCGGCTCTTTGCTTTCTTCTGTGCCGGGGGTGGCTTTCCGTACCCAGTAGCGAATGTCCCGCAGCTTCTTCAAATCCTCCTGTACCTCGGTCAGCGGTGTTTTCAGGGCTGCAATTTCTTCCAGAAGCGTTTCCTGCTCCTCTTGCAGCTCCTTTTGGGTACTGTCCTTATCGTCCGGGTGCTTGGCAAGGTAGGCGGCGGCTTTCGCATACCGGGTAACCTCCGGGTGTTCCTGTTTGAATTTCTCCTTTGTTTTCTTGAAAAATATCTTCTGGTACTTCTCATAGACAGGCTTACATTCCTTGCAGTCTGTCCGGCTGGCAAGAATCCCGTCAATCACTTTGCTGCGGGCTTCCTTTAGCTTCATCTGATTGCGGTAATCTGCGGCTGATTTCCCGGAAGATTCCAGAAACGCTTCTAAGTCCTCCACAGTGGAAAGCCCCTTTTGCCGGAGATAGGACAGGGCTTCGCTGACTGCCTTTAAGTCCTGTGAAGTCCCCCGGTTCTGTCCAGCCCTCGTCCAGTCCTTCCGTTCTTCCTTTCGTATCTCCATGTACTTCATCAGCAGATTGGGAAGAAGTGTCGCTTCCTCCGCCGCTTTTTGTGCAAGCAGCTCTTTCCGTTTTTCTCCCAGCTCGGTAATCCAGCCTTTGAGGTTTTGGATAAGCTGCCGGATGGACTTCATCAGACTGTTGGCGGCTCTGATTTCCCGGTTCAGGTTTCCGATATTCGTCTGGATACCACGCTTTTCCATCTGCCGGACAGCAGCCCCCTCATGGACAGTGGGGACAATATCAAGCCCCTGTCTGGCATAGGAACGCAAGTCCACACGCTCCGGACGGTCATTGGCTTCCAGATAGCGGTTCTGGATGACCTCCCATTCATGCCGCCAGATTTCGCAATACTTCTGGTCGTTCCAATCCACCGTATCCTCCTTGTGGCTTTTCCATCTGCCGGACGGAAGTTTTATCCGTTCCCCGTTTTCGTCAAGGTCATAAACCTTGCGGCTCTTGGGAAGCCATTTTCCATGTTCGTCCATTGCCCTCATAGTGAGCATGACATGGGCGTGGGGATTGTGTCCCGGCGGATGGGGGTCATGGATTGCAAAATCAGCAATCATGCCTTTGGAAACAAACTGCTGCTGACAAAACTCCCGGACAAGGACAGCGTACTGGTCAGGCGGTATCTCTCTTGGGATGGTAAGCACCCACCGCCTTGCAAGCTGGGAGTTCCATTGTTTTTCCACCGCTTCGGCGGCGTTCCAGAGAGTGTTGCGGTCTGCGTACTCCTGCGGGGCGTTTGCCGGAAGCATGATTTCGTTGTGGACGATACCACGCTTTTCCGGGTAGTGCTTTATTTCTTGGTCGTATTCGCAGAACAGCTTTTCGCCGCTTTGGTAGGCAGCGGCGGCAACAGCAGACTGGCGATTGCTGCGCTGTACAATAGAGATTTGATTGTGTGGACAGGGCATTTTGTGTTCCTCCTTTCCGATTTTGGGCAGAAAAAAAGCAGGAGACCTTTTTCAGATTTCCTGCCTGGTGTGCCGCTGGGGGCGGCTGGTATTTAGTTATTAAGAAATTTAGGGAGCATTTCGAACTTGTAAATCACAAAATCAGCTCCCATAGTAAGGATGCAGTGAATGGCTGTAGTAAAAACATTATTAACATTACTGTTCCGCAGATAATATACAAGTCTTTATTTTCTGCATTTAATTCTGGATACTGTGTAAAATTTTTTGTAATCCGCTTGGCAATGAAATAACCACCTAATGTACCTACCATATTTGTAATTATATCGTTAATGTCGGTTGTCCTAAAAGTAAAGATTTGTGAAATCTCTATTGCAATAGTCATGCACATTGCAAATAACATTGTGTTTTTTATTGCCTTGTATTTTTTCCATAACATAGGCAATAAAAAGCCTAATGGCACAAACAAAAGAACATTTAAACAAGCATTTACAAAATCAGAAATCATATCGACTAACGGAATGATATTGATTGTAAAATCTAAATTCAAAGATAACACACTTGGAAAACCAACAAGAGATAAAACTGCCACAAGATAAAACGCAAACACAATATATATAAGCGTTTGCTTCAAGCTGCGAAGAGAAATTTTCCCATATAAAGCCAGTAGTGGAACAATAAAGATAGCAGCCGCTACGATGTCAATAAGTGCACTATATATTCTGTGCATACTTAGCCCTCTTTTCTAAATCATAAATGTTTTATAATCTCATTATACATCAACACCGTATCGAAATATAGCGTGATGTTATTAAGATTGTTTAAACTTGTCGGCTGGGAACAGCTTGCAAGGCAAGGTGTTCCCAGATGGCAAGTCCACAAAAGGGTAGCTGGCGGCAGCCAGCGCAGGGGAAGTGTAGCGTCCCCTGTTTGATTTGGAGCAGACCATGACTGCGGAAAATCACAGCCCTCCGGCGAGGAGCCTTCGGAGAACGCAATGCACCATCCTCCGAGTGGTGTATAATTGCGCCCTCTTTCAGAGGGGCAGTCCACGGGTTGCGGCTCTGAAAGCGATTATGACCGTTCCCGGTCTGGCTCTTTTCTCTTGGGATGTGGCTTTTTCGTCCTCGCCTGTGCCTTGGCTTCGGCAAGCCTGCGCCGGATGGAATTGTCCCGATTCTGGATAAACCGCTGCTTCGTATCAGCGATAAAGCGGCGGCACTCCGGCTCCGGGATGGCGTCCAGCTTTCGGATGGTATTCTCCACAATATCCCTTGTCTGCCGGTCACGGATAACCGGCACGATTTCTTTCAGCCCCGCAAGGGTGTCCTCTTTTGTACCGGCGGCGTACTGATAGACCATAGCCAACTCGTCTTTAGAAAAATTCATCTTCATTCTGCGCCCTCCTTCTCTGTGCCGTTTCCGGCAAACACTTTTTCCATAAGCTGACGGGTGCTGTCTTTGTGGAACAGCAGCTTCAAGAATAGACTGACCTGTTCATCCGTGATGGCTTCTGGGTGGGGAAGGTAGCTTTCCAGCATGGCGGCTCTGGTGCAAAGCCGGTGCGTCCGTTCCTTCCGGGTCAGCGCCTTGGCCTGATGGGTCAGACGCTTTTCCTCCTGTTGCGCCCAGCGCAGCTTCTTTTCCGTTTTCTCTATCTCCTGATTGAGTGCTTCCAGCTTTTCATTCATAAGCGGCTGTCCTCCTTCTTGGGAATGAGTACATATATCTTGTTGGGTTCCCCGAAGCCCTGACGCACCCGCAGTATCAGTCCGGCGTCCTCCAATTCATTCAGGGAACGCTTCACGGTCATGGTGCTGCGGGCAAGTGCCGCCGCCAGTTCCACGATGGGGAAATGGATAAATAAAATCCCGTTGGTGTCCTCTATGCCGGACAGGAAAACAATATCCAACATCCGGGCGTACATGACCTTGGCGGTGCTGCTGATCGGGAGCCGCAGCATGGCTCTCGGCAGCGGCATACAGGGCGGCAGGGTGGTGTCTGCGGTCATAAATTCAACTTTCATTCAATCGGTGTCCTCCTTTACTTTTCGTTTTGAGCGTTTGGAAAGATAATGGGGGCAGTCCACAATGACCGCCCGGAAACTCTGCTTGCAAGTACGCTGACATTTCCGGCAAAGGTCGTTGTACGTTACCCGCCCCCGTTCATTGAGGAAGAAGGACAGTTCCAGCTTCCTCTTTTTCGGCATTCTCGGCATGGTGCCTCCTTAAACAAAAATCCGCCCATTTCAGCCGTAACAGCCGCAATAGACGGATAGCAGATTTTAGTGTCGTGTTTCGGGGCGATTTTCAGGGAAAAAGCGGCCATAGAACCGCCCGGAAATCCCCTGTAGTATTACGGATAGGGTAGACTACGCCCTATCGGATTGTTGTGTTTCGGTATCAATTCGGTGTTCATTTTCGCCGGTTCTCCCTGATGTCGTTCCTGCCCCTGGCTCTCACAACGGCGTTTCGCTCCCTTTGGTACGCTCGTTGCGGTCAGGGTTCCTCCATTTCCCTGCCGCAAGTCGTTGCGCTACATCGCCGGGGAGCATATCCCATACAGGCCGGTCATTCGATTGGAATAATCCATCGATGAACTACCTGTATCATAGAACATTTTTGTTCCCTGTGCCGTATATCCACAAAGTAGGATTTCGGGGCGAAAAACGGAAATTTCCACGATTATGGAAAGTATGGTATAATCCAGTTAGCGGCAGGAAAACAGCCGCCGGAAAGGAGTGAGCGCCCTATGCTGAAAGCGACTACCATACAGGAACGCCTTTGGGAGTTACGCAAAGATAAGGGCTTAAATCTGGAAGAACTGGCGCAGCAAACCGGCATTTCAAAGTCAGCCCTCGCCAGCTATGAAGCCAACGACAATAAGGAAATCAACCACGGCAATCTTATCACGCTGGCCGACTTCTATGAGGTATCTCTTGATTACCTGTTCTGCCGGACAGAAAACCGGGAGCAGATAAACACGCCCCTGATGGAACTGCACCTGAATGATGAAATGGTGGCGCTGCTAAAGAGTGGCCGTATCAATAACCGGCTCCTGTGTGAGATTGCTACCAATGATAAATTTGAGCAGCTTATGACCGACACGGAGATATACATAGACGGCCATGCAACCTCCACCTTTCGCACCCTTTATGAGTCTTTGGAAGAACAGCGGCAGACCATCATCCAGAAATACAAGCAGGCGGAAGATGATTTCTATTCAAAGACTATCCTTGCCGCAGAGGTAAAGGAAGAAGATTTCTTCTGTCATGTGACGCACAAAACATGGGACGCCATTCTCCATGACATACGGAAAGCCCATGAGCATGACATTGACAGTACGCCGGATTACTCTGCCGCAAAGAAAGTGGCGATGGATATTCGGAAAGCCATTCAATCCTCCGGGGATTATCTCGGAAAGGTGTGGGCGGTCATTTTCAATATGCTCGGCGTTGATTTCTACAAGCTGCCGCCGGATGAACAGAAGATATTGAAAAAGATATTGTCAAAAGCGCCGAACATTAAAAACAGCCCCTTCAACTTCCGGCGCAAGAGAAAATGAAAACTGCCGTTGTGGGAATGGGTGTTCCTGCAACGGCAGCTTTGGCTTTCTTTATTCAGTTTTTCAGCTTATCGGTCAAACTTATTATTTCACATAGATTTCTGAAATGGTATCTTCCACACCATTGATCTGCAATCTTACATGGATTTTCCCGTTTTCAAATTCACTCAAAGAATACTCTAAGGGGTCGGAAAGATTTGTGACATCAAAGGATTTTGATACATCACCCTGCACCAGCCACAAAGTAAGTGATGCTCCATCAGGCACCGTTTCGCAAGAAATATCAGCGTGAAGCATTTGAGTTTCTGCGTCATCTACCATCATGTTTTGTTCTTTCACAAATCCATCACTGGCACTTCTAAAATCCAACTTCCAAACACCATTCAGATAAGTGTCATAATTCATGCTGATTGTTCCCAAATTCCAAACTCGGTCGTTCGATGTAACATCCGTATTTACACCATTTCCGGTAGCAGCACTGACAATAAACCCTGTCAGGCAGACCAACATAAGCACCATACTGATAATACCGGCAACAATAAATTTTAAGTGGTGGGTTTCCTGTTTAACCATAACGCCATTATTCTCCTTGTTTTCAATATGCGTTCCGCATTCTTCACAATATTCTGCTTTCAATGAAATTCGATGCCCGCAGGCAGGACACGTTGCTTTTATCTCTGAACGGCGCAGAAAATAAATCAGCAAGCCAATAAAAGGAGTTGCGATAAAAACTACAATCGCCCACAATACCGGGTCGTCGCCCCGCTTTTTACAATCCTGATATACCCATGCTGCAAAGAAGCCACAAGTACATAGGGCGAAAAGAATAAAGCAAAGAAGCAGAATGGGAAGCAGCATGGAAAGGCCGCTAAAGCCATCGCTTTTCAGAAAATACAGTCCAAACCGCAGGAAAATTAACAGTAGAATAACTGGAATGCCGATATAAAGCGGAAGTTTGTTCTTTTTTGTATGATTCACGCTAATGCACCTCTTTTCTCAACACGGATTGTTATATCCTCTTTCATATTTGTCCTTTTAACACCAACGATGGTAAGCAAAACGCCTGCCAGTCCAATGTAGAAACAGATACCAGCAGCAAAGTAAGATAAATAAGTGTTGCTGATTACTATTAGTGCTACACCTGCCAGCATAATAAATGTAACTAAGTTCAAAATCATCGGCAAATACCAAAGAGAAAAACCGCGTGTGGCGGGTTGCTTTCGCATTGCCGTTTCCTTTTGATACAATGTCGCTTTCAGTTTGTTGTTCAACTCCGGGTCTGGTTCGTCAGCCAGTTTCATAGAAGCCCGGATGATTTCATCAATTTCTGTATTGAAAAGGTCATTTTTCATATCCCGCTTCCTCCAATCTTTTCTTAATCAGACTTCTTCCCTTAAACAATCGGCTTTTTACCGTTCCGGGCGGTTTCTTAATGATTGTTGATATTTGCTCTACGGAACAATTAGAAAGATAAAACAGTGTCAGCGGTATTCGGATTTTTTCTGGTAGGGTTTCAATAATCCGATTAACTTCTGAAATCAATTCTTTCTGCAAGTAGCTTTCTTCAATACTTTCGTCGGAATGTAAGACTGCTTCTGCTTCATCATCCAAATTACTACATGGAGCAATCATATTTCGGCGGGCCTGCTTTCGTCTATCGCTTTTCCAAAGATTGTGCGTCAAGGAAAAAAACAGTGCTTTGGGATTTTGCCCCCAGTCAAGTGTCCATTCCATTTCTAACGCTTTTAGAAAAGTCTGTTGATACAAGTCCTCTGCTTCTGATTTGTCCATACAGAGTTTCAGGCAAAATCTATATATATCTGTACCGAACTCATCAATACATTTCTCGATTTCTCTTGCGTCCAATGTTTCACCTCCATTGCCCGTTCACCCTATATTCGCCATGACTTTGTATGCGGTTCACTTTTTTCAAAAAATTTTTTTACAGGTAAAATGCCGGGGCGAAGTAGGTAGTTTCACTCCCGGCATTAAAAGAAAACTTTTCTTATGGTGTTTTGTGAAAGATAGCAATAGCTATTATTCATCGTCCTTCTCTAATTCGATTACATCTAAGATACCACAATTCAGGGCTTCGCAGATACGAACCAGCGTTTCCATGCTGATGTTTTTGCCTTTACCCATATTGGCTATCATATTTGTGGTAAGACCTGCGGCAATCCGCAAGTCCTCTTTCCTCATATTGCGCTCAACCAACGTATGCCAGAGGGGTTTATAGCTTATGTGCATTTATCCTCCTGCCTTCCTCCCGGTTCCGGGGTTCCTGTTCCCATTATAACAAAGTTCTTGCTATTCCACAAACATTTCTTGACACAATCGCCGGTTCCGTCTGGATTGTGCTTTTCCTTTCTTTTCTTGATTACATCTACTTAGCCATAAGCTGCTTGATCCCCTGGGATTTTGCACCGGGGTTGTCGTTGCCGTAACCTTCCAAAAGGTTGATGACACCCCATGCGCCGAGACCCGCGCCCAGGGCGATCACGAGAATTTTCAGCGTGTCAATCGCGCTTGTAAAAAAAGCCATAAAGTTAATCCTCCTTAATGTTCATAGAATTTATTGTTGTGGCCGCATTGGGCCGGAAACGAAAAAAGCCGCCGCCATGTTCAAATAGAAAACCTACAAAAACATGACGGCAGCATAAGGGGCAGGACAAGACCTGCGGGGGATATTCAGTTGTCAGGGAGAATCACGAATCCGCAATAGGCGCCTCCTTTCCAAAGGGTATAGAAAAACCCGCCATACAATAAGGAAATGATACGGCGGGTTTTACGCGCTTGTCTGCGCTGCCAGTTCTTCCGGCGTGATCTCATAGTTGGGGTACAGCTCTCTGGGACGTACAGGCAGTCTTGTAGACAGGTATTTCTCTATGTCAAAGGCGTTCTTTTCGTCAAAATCCGAAAGATATTTGTAATTCGGGTGTTTGGTAATGTCATACTTCCGGGACAGGAAGGGACGCACGCCCCTGATCTGCAGGAGGCATTTTCCGCCGTCCATCACCGCAAGCTCGTCAACGGACATCAAATCTTTTCCCAGCTTTTGAAAGTTCTGCCCGTGGGATTCCTGGGTGCCCTTCGTGACGCTGGTGTTATATAGATCAATGGTTTCTTTCCCCAGCAGGGAGTTCCAGCTTTTCAAGGTGGTTTCCTCCTTACCTCCCAGGAAAAGAGAAGAATCACAGTTGCCGATGATCGTGTCCATGTTGTCCTTATAAAGCGCTTTGAGCTGACTCTGGGCCTGCAATACCAGGCAGGCGGATATTTCCCTGGAACGGATCGTTGCCATCAGCTTTTCCAGGTTCGGGATTTGGCCTATATTGGCCGCCTCGTCGATCAGGCACCGCACATGGACCGGGAGCCTGCCACCAAATTTATCATCCGCCCGCTCACAGAGCAGGTTGAATAGCTGGGTATAAGCCATACTGACAAGGAAATTAAAGGTCGCGTCCGTATCACTGATAATAAAGAACAGCGCCGTTTTCCTGTCGCCCACCAGGTCAAGTTCCAGCTCGTCATACATGGTGATCTCCCGGACTTCCTTAATGTCAAACGGGGCAAGCCTGGCGCCGCAGCTAATTAAGATCGACTTAGCCGTCTTGCCTGCGGCCAGCTTGTATTTTTTATACTGCCGGAGGGCAAAGTGATCCGGGTCTTTCTGCTCCAGTGCGTCAAACAGCAAATCTACCGCGTTCTTGAAAGTCTCGTCATCCTCCCGGACCTCCATAGCGTTTATCATTTCCACCAGCGTGGAAAAGTTCTGCTCATTGGAGGGCGCTTCATAATAGATGTAGCCGATCAGCGCCGTATAGAGCAGTGTTTCGGCCTTGACCCAGAAATCGTCTCCCGATTTCCCTTCGCCTTTCGTGTTGGCGATCAGCACCGTTACCAGTTTGAGAATGTCCTTCTCATTGTGGATATACGCAAAAGGGTTATAGTGCATACTCTTTGAGAAATTGATGGTGTTGAATACCTTGATTTTATACGGCTCATACACGATCTTACCATTCTTGCCACGGACCGGCTTTCCGTCCTTATCCAGCTTCGGTGTGCCCCGGCTTAACAGCTTTCCAACCTCAATCAAGACCGTGCCCTTCGGATCGGTAACGACATAGGAGCTGTGCATCTGCATGAGATTGGGCTTGATAAAAAACCTCGTTTTGCCGGAGCCGGAACCGCCGACCACCAGCACATTTTTATTCCGGGCGTTGGCCGGGTTCTTCGGCCTGCCGGACATCATAAGCCCCTCGCTCTGCGTCAGAATGATGTTGTTTTCCGGTTTTTGGTCCATAAACGGTGCAATATCCGTTTTGCTGCCCCAGCGGGCAGAACCGTATTCCACATTTTTACGGTACTTTTTTGCGTCCTTTCCTTTGAGATACACCGCCAGCCTCATAATGACCGCACCGCAGAGCCCCACCAGCCAATCCAGCGCCGCACCGGGCCACATGCTCTGAAAGGCCAAAGTGAAGCCTTCACTTAGCCCCAGCAGTTTTTGCGAAGCATCCGCTCCGGGAGCCAGCCGTACCGTCTGGCCCAGCTTTGCGAATACCAAAAGGAACAGAAGGTAAGGCAGGTGGAGGATCACCTGCTTTTTCAGGGTGACCGTATCTATCTTCAACGCTCCGGCCCTCCATGCTCCTTATTCTTTACCTTGTCACGGCCAAGCGCCTGTGCCAGCTCTTTGAATTTGGCAAGCTGGGAAAGCAGCGACGGCCTGGTGCTACGGGCAAGGTCTTTTCTTGTATATTCCTTAAATGCCGCGGTCAGGGCGTCCGCCTGGTTTGCCTTGAAATACACCGTCCATTTGGGCGGATCCGTGCCGGGGTCTTTTTCAATGTGATAGCGGACCTCATGCTTTTTGGCGATCCGTTCAAAAGAGCGAATCCGTCCGGTCACTTCAATGGTACTGGCGCCGGGGTCCCTGGCGGTCAGCCGCTTCATGCTGTTGCGGCCAACTTTCGGGGTATTGCGGCTATGCTCCATCTTTTGAAGCGCGGCGGCAATGGCCGCTTTCAGCACCCGCCCGGACAGCTTTGCCGCCTGGACCGTGACCGACATGGTTCTTTGTTCAATATCTTCCTGCACCTACATCCTCCTTCCTGAAAAAATATAGTCTGTTCATTACCGTGCCTCACTTAGTACCTGCTGGCGCGGGGCGTGTTCGTGGGCTTTTTCCGCCTGTTCGATCTGAATCCGGGCGTGCCGAAGGAGCGTCTTAATCATGGAAGCCGGTTCTTTCACTTCCGAAAGGTGCTCCGTCATGCCTTTGCACTCGTCTGGCAGATAATCCGCCATTGCTTTACAGGCATCTTCCAGACTTCCGATGAATCCCCAGCAGCTATCCGACAGCTCGCCGTTTTTATACAGCTCAAAGCCATAACACTCACCCCGGAGATAGGCGTCATACTCAGCAACCTCGCCCCTAAGCAAATCCTCGGCTTTTTTTCGGAGGGCGCCGGTCATTTTCTCCCCGCCGAACTCTTTCAGCACATCCTCTTTGGAAACATACACCCAACCTACCTGCCCGCTGTCCCAGGGATCGTGGAAACTCTCTGTCTGCATGGCAAGGCCGCTGTGGTCCAGAAGGTACAGGGGCATCACAACGTATTTTTCAGAGATCACCCGGAGCATGGCATCATCCACGGCACGGGGGTCGGGGTGGTCGCCAGTCATTTTCCGGCTCCAGACCATATTTACCATGCGCTCATAGCGTTCCGTGCCGCGCTCATTGTTGCCAACGGTGTTTAAGTACATTTCCCGCAGAAAATCGTCCTTGTCAATATAGTTGTGGTGGTCGCCCAGGGCATAGCGGGGGTGGAAGCATACCATTGTCCCGAAGTTGTCATTAACTTCACGAGGGCTGATCAGCATATCGTCCGGCTGCACCATTAAGGCATAGGGTTCCTGTTCTGCCATCAGCATAAGCCATCAGCTCCTTTCCGGTTCTTTCTTTTTCTCCGGCGTCTTAGGTTCTGCCTTTGCCGCCTGTTTCTTAGCGTCGTCAAGCAGCTCCCGCAGCGACACATCCCGCTTTGCCTCCGGCTGCCGGGCGCCGCCCAAAAAATCCGGCACTTCCTTAAACCCAATGCTGTCCACATAGTAGGCGGTGTCGCTGCCTTTTTCGTGGAGCACTACTACATCAGAGACAGAAAGGGAATGCCCCTTAAAATCCTCCGGGTGGTCGATGTTAAAGCGGGTATAAATATCTTCCAGTGTTTCGCCGGGCGAAAGCTCCGCCGCATAGACCATCTGGTAATTGTCCCTGTCTACCGGGAGCCCTTTCTTTTCCAGCCAATCAAGGGACATAAAGCGCAGGTCATCGGTGCTGTCCGATAAGTCAAGCTGGTAAATGGAGTAGGCGCTGATCCCGTATTCTTTTTCATAGGCGGCAATGCGATCCAGCAGCGGCCCGGCCTCGCCGTTCAGGTGTTCCTCCTGAATGACAGTTGCCATCCTCATGCGTATCTTTCCGGTCTGCCCGGAAAGGAGTTCGTCCGCCATGCGTTCTTTTTCCTCATGGAAAACGGGGTGCATATCCGCATAAGCGTCACTGTACTGCCGCAGGAACACATCCAGGTCAAAGGCCAGGTCCGTGGACTCGTCCAGCCGCATTTCTTCCCGCTGTGCCTCCTGTGCGGCCATCTGCGCCCGCTGTGCCTCCTGTTCTTCAGGGGAAGGGACCGGCTGCTTGACTGCCAGGATTTTCCCGGCAATGCGGACAAACTGCTCCGGGTGCTCAAACTGCTGCCGGTATTTCTCCATAAGGTCTGCTGGAAGGTCTGTAAAATCTTCCTCGCCAAGCCCGCAGAGAAAGAAATTCCCTGCAACAATGTCATAGATATTGCCCTCGTCATCATGGAGAGCACGGTTCAGGGGAAGCCCCATGTATTTGCCTTCCTCGTTACAGATCAAGGCAACCGGGTCATCGTAAGGGTAAACAGCCTGAATGTCCCCGCCGACAGCGGCCTGCAATGGCTCCAGACCTTCGCCAATTTCTGCCGCATAGGGGACTTTCCCAGGCTCCACCATTAAAACTTTCATAACTGCATATCCTCCTTCTTTTTATTCGGCTTTGCCTGCCGCCTGCCTTCTTCCCGTTCTTTCCCTGGCTGCGTTTTGGAAGCGGTAAGCCTGCTTACGACAGAACCCTTCGCCGCATTCTCCGCCTCAATCTCTTTTGCGGACAGCCTGCGAAAACTGTCTGTGTCCGGGATAAGGGCAAGCCCGCTGCCATTGTCCCATTTCACATGAATCTGAGACTGGTCATCCACATAGTTAACCGTTCCCCTCATTCCTGCCGGAATCGGTGCAAACGGATCATCCATCCCAATCAGTTCCAGCCTTGTACCGGGAGGGTATGACTGCCGGTAAGATTCTGCCATGCGGCGGTTCTTTTCCCACTCATTCATAAGCTGCTCCTTTCTTCTGACTGATATTTTTCTCCCTGTCGGACCGGCTGCCCGGATTCTTTTGCGTCCAGCTTCGCCGCCGCCAGTTTCCCCAGCACGGAAGGCTTTTCCGCCTTTTCGGGCAAAGAAATATCGCCCTCCGAAACCTCGGCGGCGGTGTGCTCTGCCTTGACCGGTTCCTGGCCCTCCACGGTATAACCGGGAAGGAGGGTACCGTGAACGGTAAAGTGGTGCTCATATTCTTTTGGAATCTGCGGAGAGATTTCTGTAAACAGGTGGGAGTAGGCTTTCTTGCGCCCATCCAGGTATTTCATAGCGGCGGCTTTGTCGGTATAGCGTTTCTGGTTCTGCCCGGCGATCTTTTCCCCATATCCCTCCTTCGGGGAATTCACATACACATCCCATGTCACATACCAGGCAACCGGGACGCTTTGCTTCGTTTCCCGGTCATATTTGGTATCTTCCCAAACGCTGCATGTCATCTTATAGA
>NZ_JBBMFF010000271.1:0-21527 GCF_040096185.1 Faecousia intestinalis
GCCGGGAGCGGCATGCCGCTCCCCTGCAGGGTTCCCCGCGCAATGTGCGCATTGATTTTTCCCCTTGCGTATGCTATACTTTTTCCGAAAATCAAAAAGAGACCGAGGTATTGTTATGGATCAGAAAGCTCTTGCCGCCCTGCTCTTCCCGGACGTGACGGAAACGCCGGAAGACCTTGAGGCGCGTTATCCCGCCCGCGACCTTCCCGAGGGCGCGGTCGTTACCCGCATGGCCCCCTCCCCCACGGGCTTTGTCCATCTGGGCAACCTTGTGCAGGGCCTTGTCGCCGAGCGCATGGCGCACCAGTCCGGCGGCGTGCTGTTCCTCCGCGTGGAGGATACAGACGCCAAGCGCGAGGTGCCGGGCGCCGTGGAGGTGCTCATCAACACGCTGAAGCACTATGGCATCCACTTTGACGAGGGCGCGACCATCGACGGCGATTCCGGCGCTTACGGCCCCTATCGCCAGCGCCAGCGCGCCGCGATCTACCATGTCTACGCCAGGCAGCTCGTTCTGCAGGGTGATGCCTACCCCTGCTTCTGTACCGAGGAGGAGCTGACTGCCATGCGCGCCGAGCAGGAGGCCAAAAAGGTCAACTTTGGCTACTACGGCGAATATGCCGTCTGGCGCGACAGTCCCATCGAGGACGTCGAGGCCGCCATTGCCGCAGGCAAGCCGTGGGTGCTGCGCTTCCGCTCCACCGGCTCCATTGAAAACAAATTCAAATACAGCGATCTGGTCAAGGGCACGCTCACCGTTACGGAAAACGACATCGATCAGGTCCTGCTGAAGTCCGACGGCATCCCGACCTATCACTTCGCCCACGCCGTGGATGACCATCTCATGCGCACGACCCATGTGGTGCGCGGTGATGAGTGGCTGCCCAGCCTGCCGTTCCACCTGCAGCTGTTCCGCGCGCTCGGCTTCCGCATCCCGAAGTATGTCCACATCGGCCCGCTCATGAAGATGGACGGCACGTCGAAGCGCAAGCTCTCCAAGCGCAAGGACCCGGAGCTTGCCCTGACATACTACAAGGCCGAGGGCTTCCCGGTGCGCGCCGTGTACGAATATGTCATGACGCTGCTGAACTCCAACTACGAGGACTGGCGCAAGGCCAATCCCACGGCTTCCTCGGACGACTTCAAATTCTCCTGCAAAAAGCTCAACCCGGCAGGCGCGCTGTTTGACTATGCCAAGCTCTGTGACGTCTCCAAGAACGAGATCGCCAGGCTGGACGCCGCCGAGGTCTATGACCTTGCGCTGGAATATGCGAAGGAATTCGACCCGGACTTTGCCGCGGCGCTCGAAAGCGACCCGGAGTATGCCCGCAGCATCCTCGCCATCGGCCGCGGCGGCAAGAAGCCGCGCAAGGACCTGACGACGTGGAAGGACGTCCGCCCCTACATGGCCTTCTTCTATGACGGGCTCTTCACGCCCGGCGAGTTCCCCGCCCAGTTTGACGGTGCGGTCGTCCGCGGCATTCTGGAAAAGTTCCTGCAGACTTATGACCCGGCGGATGACGCCGCGGTCTGGTTCGACAAGGTCAAGGCCCTGACGGCCGAGGCGGGCTTCTGTGCCGATATGAAGGCCTACAAGGCCGATCCTGCGGCATGGCCCGGCTCCGTGGCAGACGTTTCGACGTTCCTGCGCATTGCCGTGACCGGCAAGACGAATTCCCCGGACCTCTACACCGTCATGCAGCTGCTCGGCAGCGAGCGCACAGCCGCCCGCATCCGCGCCGCGATGGACCGCCTGTGAGCATGGAGCCGCGCGTGCTCAATCTCGCTGCCTACCCCCGCCGCGCTCACTTTGACTATTTCCGGCAGATGGCCAACCCCTATCTGTCCGTCACGGCCCCGTGCGACATCACGGCCCTGCGCCGCCTGACGCAGGAGAAAGGCCTGCCGTTCTTCCTGACGGTGCTGCACTGCGCCATCAACGCCGCAAATGCCGTGCCGGAGCTGCGCCAGCGCATCCGCGGCGAGGGCATCGTGGAATATGACCGCTGCCTCAGCTCGCACACCGTCGCCCTGCCGGACGGGACCTACTGCTACTGCACACTCGACTGCGCGCAGCCGCTCGGCGCGTTTCTTCCGGCCGCGCAGGCCGAGGTCGCGCGCGTCAAGGCCGCGCCCTCGCTGGACGATGGAGCCGACCCGGACGAGCTCTTCTTCGTCTCGAGCCTGCCGTGGCTGACATTCTCGGCCATTTCCCTGCCGACGCCCACCCCGGCGGACAGCAATCCCCGCATCACCTTCGGCAAATTCACGCAGGAGGGGGACCGGGTGCTGCTGCCGGTGAATCTGACCGCAAACCACGCGCTGGTGGACGGCCTGCATCTTGCCGCCTTCTTTGACGGCATGGCGCAGCGCGCCGCTCATCCGGAGGAGTATTTTTGAAGAAAAAACTGGCTATCTTTGACATGGACGGCACGCTGTTCGACACGGTTCCCGCCAATCAGGCCGCCTATGCCGTCGCGCTCGCGCCCTACGGCGTGAGTCTGAGCGTCGAGGACTTCGCCCTGCACTGCAACGGGCGCTACTACCGCGATTTTCTCGGCGAGCTGCTCGGCGGCGACAAGGCCAAGATCGACGCCGTGCACGACGCGAAGCTCGCCGCCTACCCCGCCCTATTCCACCGCATCCGCGAAAACACGGCTCTGTTCTCCCTGCTGCAGACGCTGCGCGCCGACTATCACACCGCCCTCGTCACGTCCGCCACGCGCTGCAGCGTCGAGGCCATCCTGCGGTATTTCCACCGCGAGAACTGCTTCGACCTGCTGCTGACGAATGTCGAGGTCCCGCACAAAAAGCCCGCGCCGGACGGCTTCCTTATGGCTATGGAGCACTTCGGCGTCGCCCCCGCCGACACGATCATCTTCGAGGACTCCCCCGAGGGCATTCAGGCCGCGCAGGCCAGCGGCGCACCGTATCTGCTCGTGCGCGAGATCCGTTAAAAAATCCGGGCCCCTGGCCCGGATTTTTGATGATTCAATTCGCTCAGGATCAATCTTTTTCGCTCACAAAAGCTCTGCCAGTGTTTTCAGCGCGGCCGGAAGGCGCTCCGTTGGCATGCAGACATAGTTCACGATCGCGCAGCCGCTGTTTTTCCCGTCGCTGCGGTAGTCGCTGAGGAAGCGCAGCGAAAGCCCGCGCTCCGCAGCACTCCGCTTCAGCTCGGCATCGGAGCGGGACGTCGCCAGCCGCAGCAGAAAGTGTGTCCCGGCGTTTTCCTCGATGATCTCGCAGCGCTGCGCCAGAGAGCTGGCCGCAATGGCCGCCAGGATGGCCGCGCGCTTCTCGCGGAAGCGCTTGCGCAGGCGGTTCAGATGGCGCTCATAGTCGCCGGAGGCGATGAAGCGCGCCAGCGTGAACTGCTCGAAGCTCGGCACGGCGCAGGCGTAAAAGCCGAGCTGCGTGCGCAGCCGCTCCATAAGCCGCGGCGGCAGGCAGAGGTAGGCAATACGCAGCGAGGGCGCGATCGTCTGGGAAAATGTGCTTAGATACAGCACCCGGCCCTGCCCGTCCAGACTGAACAGCGGCGGCACGGGCAGGCCCGTGTGGCGCAGCTCACTGTCGTAGTCGTCCTCGATGATATACCGCTCCGGGGCCTCTGCGGCCCACGCCAGCAGCGCATTGCGGCGGCGGATGGGCATGACAATGCCCGTAGGATAGTGGTGCGCCGGGGAAATATGGGCGATCTGCGCACCGCTGGCCCGCAGCGCTTCCACGGACAGGCCCTCGCTGTCAAGGCCGATGGGGCAGACGGTCACATCGTTCGCCGCGTAGATGCCGGAAATTTTGCGGTAGCCGGGATCCTCGACGGCATAGCGCAGCCTGCGCCCGAGGAGCTGCACGATGAGGCCATAAAGGTACTCCGTGCCCGCGCCGATGAAGATCTGCTCCGGCGAGACGCGCAGGCCGCGCGCCTGCTCCAGATGAGCCGCAATGGCAGCGCGCAGCTCCGGCGCTCCGGCGAAGTCGACCGGCTGCATCAGGCGCTTGTCCGCGATGACCTCGCGCATCGTCCGCACCCAGACGGAGGCCGGGAACGGCACGTCCTCGCCCGTGCCGCCGCTGAGGTCGAACAGCGGCTCCGGCGCGGTCGGCTGCGGCAGGGACGGCATATGCGGCGGCTGCACAAGGACGCTGCTGCCGATGGCACAGACATACACGCCGCTGCGCGGGCGCGCCTCGGCATAGCCCTCGGCCAGCAGCTGGGCATAGGCGCTCTCCACCGTGACGACGCTCACGCCCAGATGGGCGGCCAGCACGCGCTTGGACGGCAGGCGGGACCCGGCAGGCAGCCGTCCGGCGGCAATATCGTCGCGGATGCTCTGGTACAGCTGCTCATAGAGCGGATGGCCGGGCGTTTTTTTCAGGGTGTAGGTCAGCATGGCAGTGCCTCCATCTGGTCTGATTAAAAAATTCTGTTTTGGGGCTTTTCATCAGTCCAATTTACAGTATAATAGGTTTCACCATGAAAAGCAAGAGAGGAAACCCATTATGAAACAGACAAAGCTCCGCACCCTGATCCTGGCCGCCATGTTCGCCGCGCTGACCTGTGTGGCCACAATGATCATCCACATTCCCTCGCCGATCGGCGGCTACTTCAACCTCGGCGACTGCATGGTGCTGCTCAGTGCCTTCGTGCTCGGTCCGGTCTGGGGCACAGCGGCAGGCGGCATCGGCTCCGCGCTGGCCGACGTCATTTGCGGCTATTTCGTCTACGCTCCCGGCACACTGGTCATCAAGGCTCTGATGGCGCTCGCCGCCGCCCTGATCTTCTGTGCCTTCGCAAAGAACGGCAGCCGGTTCGGCAAGACCTTCTCCGGTTCTCTGCTCGGCTCCGTCGCAGCGGAGATCATCATGGTCGTCGGCTATTTCCTGTATGAGCTGCCGCTGTTCGGCTATGCGCCCAGTCTGGAATCCGCCGTCACAACAAACCTGCCGCAGGCAGCCGTCGGCCTTGTGGCCGGTATGGCGCTGTTCACGCTGCTCGACCGCACGCATCTTGCGGCCCGTATGAAAGGAGAACCCATCCATGCTTGAGGATATCTGCAGACAGGCCGAACAGGCCGCAGAAGAACTGATTGAAAAAGCAAAGCTGCATCCCGGTCAGATCGTCGTGATTGGCTGCTCCACGAGCGAGATCTGCGGCAGCCGCATCGGCTCGGACTCCCGTCCGGAGGTCGCCGAGCAGGTCTTTGCCGTCCTGCACCGCGTGCTCACGGCCCACGGCCTGTATCTGGCCGCGCAGTGCTGCGAGCATCTGAACCGCGCCATCATCATCGAGCGCGAGGCCGTCCCTGGCGCAGACATTGTGAATGTCGTCCCGCAGCCGAAGGCGGGCGGTTCGTTCGCCACGGCCGCTTACCACGCCTTCCGCGATCCTGTCGCCGTGGAGAGCATTCGTGCCGATGCCGGGCTGGATATCGGCGGAACGCTCATCGGCATGCACCTGAAGCAGGTCGCCGTGCCCGTCCGCCTGCAGCTCGATCACATCGGCAGTGCCATCCTGCTGGCAGCCCGCGTCCGCCCGAAGTTCATCGGCGGTGTCCGCGCCGTCTACGATCAGGACTTGCTGTAAAAAAGAGAAAAATCAAGGCCTGTTCCGCGAATTGTGGAACAGGCCTGTTTTTATGTCTCCTGCAGGCGGACATGGATATGATAATCGATATGCCCGGCCGTTTCGTTTTCAATGGCAACGGAATACGAGACGTCCATCTCTCCGCCCGCGTCCGTCAGGGTGTTTTCAAGGCGGTCGGTCAGGACCGTGATCATCAGCGCACCGAAGCCCATGTCATACAGGGAGCGGTCCTCATGCCCCAGCTCGAACACCATCTGCGACTCCAGCGTGCCGCTGCGCTGCAGGGTGATGCGCGCAGGCTCCACGCGGAACACGGTCGTTGTACCCTCCATGCCCGTCAGCTCGCTCTCCTCGTAGGACAGCAGCAGAATGTCGCCCTCGCGTTCGAGCGTGCCCTCCGTCACAAGGCTCGTCTTCTCCGGCTCGTCCGTGCCGAAGCGCTGTGAGCCGGTGATGGTCAGAACAACCTTCATCTCAGTCCTCCAGCGCCAGCTCGATCAGATTGTCCAGCAGCTCGGGATAGGGAATGCCGCTGGCCTCAAACAGCTTGGGATACATGGAGATGGACGTGAAGCCGGGCAGGGTGTTGATCTCGTTGAAGACGATCTCCTGCCCCTCATAGGTCACGAAGAAGTCCACGCGGGACAGGCCGCGGCAGCCCATGGCCTCATAGATGCGGATGGCGTTGTCGCGCACGCGCTCTGAGACCTCCTCCGGGATGCGCGCCGGGATATAGAGCTGGGCGCAGTCGGAGATATATTTGGCGTCGTAGTCATAGAATTCCGTGCCGGAGTCGATCTCGCCGCAGACGGAGGCGGCCGGACCGGCATTGCCGAGAACGGCGACCTCGACCTCGCGGCCGTTGATGAACTCTTCCACAAGGATCTTGCTGTCGTATTTTGACGCATTCGTCAGCGCCGCCAGCAGCGCCTCGCGGTTCTTGGCCTTGCTCACGCCGACAGATGAGCCCGTTCCGGCGGGCTTGATGAACACGGGATAGGAGAATGCCTTTTCCACGCCGTCCAGCACGGCCTCGGGGTTATTCGCCAGCTCGCGCGCCGTGACGAGCCGCCACGCCGCCTGCCGGATCCCGGCGCGATCAGCGACGAGCTTCGTCAGCGTCTTGTCCATGCAGGTGGCGGAAGCCGCCACGCCCGGCCCGACATAGGGCAGACCGGCCAGCTGCAGCAGGCCCTGAACGGAGCCGTCCTCGCCGTTTTCGCCGTGCAGGGCAGGGAAAACAACGTCGATGCGCTCACGCACAACGCAGTCGCCCTCAAAATTCAGCAGGCCCTGCCCGCGCACCGGTGAGATCGCCGCGCGGCGGTTCTCCGGGCAATGCTGCCACTCGCCCGTCGGCAGCTTGCTGTAGTCCCTGCCGCCGTACAGGATCCATTCGCCGGTCTTGGTGATGCCGACCGGAAAGATGTTATATTTTTCCTTGTCGAGGTTGTTCAGCACGGACTCCGCAGAACGCAGCGAGACCTCATGCTCCGGGGACACGCCGCCGAACAGCACACAAACACTCAGTTTTTTCACGTTTTGCTCCTCCATCAGGATTCCGGCAGTACCGCACGATCCGGCGAGGGCCGAAGGGGAATGATGCGGTGTTGCCTTCATTTCAAGTCACTATATCATATGCCATCCGGCCGATAAAAACAAGTGGTATTTTCCATTTTTTCTTTGTTTTCCTGTGGAAAAAATCGGGCAAAGCCGCTATAATGGTCTGGAAAGGAAGGTGAGGCTGCGATGACCGTAGATCTGACCTCTGCAGAGTTCCGCCAGCTTCTGGACATGGTCTATATCGGCAACTGGGTGCTGAACTCCGCCCGCGGAGACGACCGCATCACGGAGTACGACCGGATCGAAAGCAAAATTTTCGGCCTGTGCAGCGGTACGCCGCTGTCCGCGCTCGTGGAAAAGCGGCTCGGCATCTCGTTCCCGTCGCGGGCCTTTGAGGACGGCGGCATCCACGAGGCCATTGCATACTATGAAGACGCCGTATTTTTTGACATCCTCGCAGAGGAGCTGGCACGCCGCGATCTCGGCTATCCGGATTCCGGCATGTATAACGAGCTGAACGAACGGATGCAGAAATATCTGGCCGAATTCGACGCCAACGGCGTGGAAAACGTCACGGTCGACGGGATCGACTGAATACGGGACTGGAAAAAGGATCGCCCTGCGGCGGTCCTTTTTATCGTTTGGGACGCGTTTCCGCACCGCACTCCCCCGACCGCATAGGCCTCCGGATTTATCATTGCGAGGGGCCTGCGAATTCGCCGAGGCTTGCCTGTGATTCATCCGGATACTGCGAGATTGCCACGGGCGCAAGCGCCCTCGCAATGACAATTCTGGAAGCCTTATACCGCAAAAAAGCTGCCCCGCCGGAGCGGGGCAGCCGGAACGCATCTATCTGCCGTTTAGTGCGTGAGGAACAGCATCAGGAGGAACAGGATCGTGATGACCCAGGTACCGACCTTGACTTCGCGGATCTTGCCGGTGAAGATACGGATGAGCACATAGGAGATCAGGCCGAACGCGATGCCGTAGGAGATGTTGTAGGTGAAGGGCATCATCGCCATCGTGAGGAACGAGGGCAAAGCAACGGACGGATCCATCCAGTCGAGGTCCTTGACGCAGTTGATCATCAGAACGCCGACATAGATGAGGGCCGCAGCGGTGGCCGCCGTCGGGATGAGAGAGGCGATGGGGCTGAGGAACATGGCGATGAAGAAGAGCGCAGCAGTCGCCATGGCCGCAAGGCCGGTTCTGCCGCCCTCTGCAACACCGGCGGAGGACTCGACGAACGTCGTGACCGTGGAGGTGCCGCAGATCGCACCGGTGGTGGTGGCGATGGCGTCGGCCAGCATGGCCTTGTCCATGTTGGGGACCTCGCCGTTCGGCAGCAGCATGTTGCCGCGGGCGCAGGCGCCGTACAGCGTGCCGAGGGTATCGAACATATCGACCATGCAGAAGGCCAGGGACGTCGTGATGAAGACGACGACCAGGTCTGCCGTGCCATGGGCGCTGACATAGGCGCTGAAGTCGAAGCCTTCCGTGAAGACCTTGCCGAAGGCCATCTCGCCGAAATCGCGGAACGGGCCGACGAAGTCGATCTTCAGCGTGGAGCTGAGGTCGCCATAGAAGCCGGGAACGGTCAGGCCGAGCACATAATACAGGGCTGCGCCGCCGAGGATGCCCCACAGGACCGCGCCGCGCACGCCCTTCTTGGACAGGACGGCGATGAGCACGAGGGCCAGGACGGTGACGATCATGGGCATGACGGTCGCCCAGCTGACATTGGCATTGTTGAACAGGTTGAAGGAGCCGAGGGTAACGCCGGTGCTGGCATCCTTCGCGACGAGGCCGACATTCTGCAGGCCGAGGAACGCGATGAACAGGCCAATGCCTGCGGGGATGGCCTTGCGGACGGCGTCGGGGATGGCGGTGAAGATCTTCTTGCGCAGGCCGGTGATGGTCAGCAGAATGAAGATGAGGCCGTCAACGAGAACGAACACAAGGGCGTTGGCGTAGGTGAAGCCGAAGCCGACGCAGACGGTATAAACGAAGAAGGCGTTCAGGCCCATGCCGGAGGCCTGTGCGAGCGGCAGATTCGACAGCAGTCCGATGAGGACGGAGCCGATGACCGCCGAGATCGCGGTGGCAATGTAGATGGCGCCGTAGCTGACGCCGAGGACGTTCGTTCCGTCGCTGAACGGATTGGCGAACATGTTGGCGTTGACCATGAGGATGTAAGCCATGGCCATGAACGTGGTCAGACCTGCCAGGATCTCAGTTCTGACGGTGGTGCCGTGTTTTTTCAGTCCAAAAAACTTTTCCATAAGTACCTCCCGTTTGTTTTTGCCGGTTCTGCCGGGGCCGGCGGTTCCGTAAGAGACCTGCGCGGAGCGGCATCTCCCGCAGGCTCCCATTGCTGTTATCATATCAGATTCTTTGCAGAAGTGCAACGGATTTTCCACAATTTGGTGTAGAAAAATACAGGTCCAAATTGTGCAGATTTCATAAAAAAGGTTTAAGCCCTAAATATAATTTTATAGCGTTCGCGAGTCCCCTGGTGATTTTAGAATATAAATCCTGTTATAAATTATTTATCGACTTGTTTTTGTGCGAAAAGACACCCTTCCGGAAGAGAAGCCTCCTCCGGAAGGGTGTCTGGCAGGATAGTTATGCAGTGCGGTGTGCCTGCTCCAGTACGGCGGCCACGCGCGCGGACTGCTCCGCCATGCGGTCGAAGAATGCCGTGTCGTGCTGCACAATGGCATCGCGGAAGCGGGCAAATTCATAGACCATGCGGTTCTCGGCCTGCGGCAGCGCCACGTCGACCGGTTCGCCGTTCAGTTCGGCCGTGCAGCCGCCGAAGGCGTTGATGGGCCCGTCCTCCGCGAACCAGCCGTTCTCACCCGTGATGCGGCAGCCGCTGCCGAGGTCGGCGTTTTTCGCCGTGAGGATCTCGCACGTCAGGGACGGATACGTCAGTGTCAGCCGCCCGGCCAGATCGATGCCGTTCGGGCCGAGCTCCGCCAGATACCGGACGTCCTGCGGCGCGCCGAACAGGTCGACGGCCATATGCACGCAGTAAACGCCCATGTCGTTGAGCGCACCGGCCTGCATGGCAGGGTTGAAGATATTCGGGTTCTCGCCGCGCAGATAGGCATCGTAGCGCGAGGAATACTGCGCATAGGTGATGTGCGCCTGCTCGATGCGCCCGAGCTTCGGCAGCAGCAGGCGGCAGGCCTCGTACTGCGGCATGAACAGCGTCGTGATGGCCTCAAAGAAGTACACGCCGTTTGCGCGCGCGGCGTCGATGAGCCGCTGCACGTCGCCGCGGGTCACGGCGGCGGGCTTTTCCACGATGACGTGCTTGCCGTGCTCCAGCGCGGCAAGGGCCTGCTCCGCGTGGAAGCGGTTCGGCGAGGCGATGTCGATGAGGTCAAGGTCGCTGCGCTCCAGCATGGCGGCATAGTCCGTGCAGTGCTCCGGCACGCCCATCTCCGCCGCGAAGGCGCGGCCCTGCTCCTCGGTGCGGGAATAGACCACACGGCACTCCATGCCGTCCGTCAGACGGATAGCCTCCTGAATGGTCCGCATGATCGAGCTTGTCCCGACGGTACCCACTCGCAGCATATCAGTTCTCTCCTTCCAGCCCAAACAGGGCAGCAGCATTGTCATAGAGGATCTTCCGCTCCGTCTCCGGCGCAAGGCGCATGCCGCGCAGACGCGCCAGCTCGTGCTGCGGATCCCACATGGGGTAATCCGTGCCGAACAGCACACGGTCCGCACCGTAGGCGTCGATGAGCGCGCGCCCGGCGGCGACGTCCATGGCGAAGAACGACGACGAGCAGTCGACCCAGAGGTTTTCAAAGCGTCCGGCAAGCTGCCGCGCGGCCTCCTGCCAGATCGTGTAGCCGCCGAAATGCGCGCCGATGACCGTCAGGCGCGGGAAGCGCCGCAGGAGCGGGATAAGGCGGTTTGGGTTGGAGAAGTCATAGCGGCTGTCTCCCGTGTGCAGGAGCAGGGGCAGCACGCCCTCGCACTGCTCCGCCAGCGCAAAGCAGCGCGGATCGTCCAGGCGGAAGCCCTGAATATCCGGATGGAGCTTCACGCCGTGCAGGCCGAGGGCGCGCAGGTGGGCGATATCCTCCTCCAGCGTCGGCGAATCGGGGTGCAGCGCGCCGAAGCCGTACAGGCGGTCCGGGAACTGCGCGACCTCGCGGGCGATGAACTCGTTGATATGCTGCACCTGATCCGGCCGTGTCGCTACGGACTGCACAAGAAATTTGGTAATGCCGCCGCCGTGGGCGAACAGCGTCTGCACCGTGCCGTCGAGCGTCTCGCCGGTGTAGTTATAGAAGGCCGCCGTGGTCTGGGCGGCCTTGCGGGCGATCTTTGCCGGGTAAATGTGGCAGTGGGCGTCAAAAACCTTCATCACAGGCGCTCCAGCACCGCCACGAGATACTCCCACGTCCGCGCCGTCGAGGCGATGTCGAGCCTCTCGCGCGACGTGTGGATGTCATGCATCTGCGGGCCGAACGAGACGGCGTCCAGACCGGGCAGGCGGTCGGAGAAAATACCGCACTCCAGACCTGCATGGATAGCCTCCACGACCGGCTTGCGGCCGTACTGGGCCTCGAACACCTCGACCATGACCTCGCGCAGGCGGGAATCCTTCTGGTACTCCCATGCGGGGTACTCGCCGGATTCGCTGTAGCTGCCGCCGAAGCGGACCGCCAGCGCCTTGAGCTGATCGATGAGGCCGAACTTCTCGCGGTTCACGGAGCTGCGCACCGAGAACGTCAGGCGCACGGCATCGGCGTCCGTCGTCAGGATGCCAAGGTTCAGGGAGGTCTGCACCAGACCGGGGATGTCGCTGCTCATGGCCTGCACACCGTTCGGCACGGCGTTCAGAAGGCCGAGCACGGCCTCGCTCTCGGCCAGCATCTCGCCCGCCTCGGCAGGCTCGCAGTAGAATTCCGCATGCTGCTCCGTCTCCGGCAGGGCGGCCTTGGCCGCATTCGCTGCAAACAGCGCGGCAAAATCATCCGCCTCGCTGACAACGACGGCCTCGGACGCACGCGGGATGGCATTGTCCTTGCTGCCGCCCGCGATGGAGCACAGCGTAACGGGCAGGCCCTGCAGCGCCGCCGCAAGGACCTTGTTGGCATTGGCGCGGCCCTTGTTGATCTCCACGCCGCTGTGGCCGCCGGTCAGACCGCGCACACCGACACGCCATGCGTTCCCCTGCACAGGAACACGCTTGACGGGAACGGTCAGACAGGACGTCGCGCCTCCGGCGCAGCTGACGGTCAGGATGCCCTCGTCCTCGGAGTCGATGTTCAGCAGCACACGGCCCTGCAGGCCGCTCATATCAAGGGCTGCCGCGCCGAGCATGCCGATCTCCTCGTCGACGGTAAACACCGCCTCGAGCGGCGGGTGCTTCAGCTCGCTTGAGTCCAGCACCGCCAGCGCATAGGCCACGGCGATGCCGTCGTCGCCGCCGAGCGTCGTGCCGTCGGCAAAAATATAGGTGTCGTCATGGCGCAGGCGCAGGCCGTCCTTCGAAAAATCGATGTCGCACTCCGCATTCTTCTCACAGACCATGTCGAGGTGGCCCTGCAGGATCACGGTGGGGTGGTCCTCATAGCCGGGGCTGGCCGGCTTGCGGATGATAACGTTGTTCGACGCATCCTGCTGCCAGCTCAGGCCGCGCTCCTGTGCAAAGCGGACGCAGTAGTCCGAGATCGCCTTCGTGTCGCGCGAGCCATGCGGGATGGCGCACAGCGTCTCAAAAAAGCCCAACGCAGCCGCAGGCTGAAGTCCTTCTAAAACACGCATAACAATAGCCTCCTTTTTTGCTCATCATAGCACATTTTTCGGATATTGTCCACGGGTCAGACACGCAGAATTTCGGTTTCGTTGGCATTCCAACAGACTTTCCGCCTGCATTTGTTAAAATAGATGCGAACAGGAGGGAATGCCATGATTCTGGAAGGATGTCAGGGAAAGCCCCGCACGCCCGAAATTTTGGAGAAGGTCTGCCCGCAGTGCGGCAGCGAGATTGAGCTGTTCACCTGCGACACGCAGGCCGTGTGCGAGCACTGCGGCTTTGTGGTCTATAACGACACGCTCAGCTGCGTGCAGTGGTGCAAATATGCCCGCCAGTGCGTGGGCGACGCAATGTATGAGCAGATGATGGCCATTGCCGAACGGCAGAAAGCCAACCGAAAGTTACGCAAATCGGAGGATAACACCCATGATCAGACGGATCATTGAAATTGATGAAGAACGCTGCACCGGCTGCGGCCTGTGCGCGAAGGCCTGCCACGAGGGCGCCATCGCCATGGAAAACGGCAAGGCGAAGCTGGCCCGTGAGCATTTCTGCGACGGGCTCGGCGACTGCCTGCCCGCCTGCCCGGCCGATGCCATCCGCTTTGTGGAGCGCGAGGCCCCTGCCTATGACGAGGCCGCCGTGCAGGCCGCCAAGGCGGCGCAGTACCCGGCGGGCGGCTGCCCCGGCGCGCAGGCCATGCGCTTCACCCCGTCCGCCGCACCCGCGCAGGACGGCGCGGCGTCCGCCCTGCAGAACTGGCCGGTGCAGATCAGGCTGCTGAGCACCTCGGCCCCCTATCTGCAGGGCGCGGACCTTGTCATTGCCGCAGACTGCACGGCGTTTTCCTGCGCGCAGTTCCACAGCCGCTATCTTGCCGGGCGCATCGCCATGATCGGCTGCCCGAAGCTCGACGCCGTGGACTACAGCGAAAAGCTCACGGAGCTGTTCCGCCGGAACGACATCCGCTCCGTCCTCGTCGTGCGGATGCAGGTACCGTGCTGCGGCGGCCTGACCTACGCCGTGGAGACGGCGCTCGCCGCCTCCGGCCGGGATATCCCGCTGCGCGTCGTCATCCTGACGCCGAGCGGGGAAGAGGTAGCATAAAAATCGCCCTGAGAAGCATTTCTGCTTCTCAGGGCGTTGCTTTTTTCAGGCCAGCTTTTCTCCGGCCAGCCAGACCTCACGGCGGTTCAGCTCGGCATCGCAGATCACGAAATCCGCCTGCTTGCCGTCGCGGATGGAACCGACCTCGTCCAGGCAGCCGAGCTGGCGGGCGGGGTTATAGGTCGCGGCGCGGACGGCATCCTCGCGCGGAATGCCGAACGAAATGGCGCGCAGCATGCAGTCATAGACATTCGTAGCGGAGCCGGCGATGGTCCCGTCGGACAGGCGGGCCACGCCGCCCTGCAGGAACACGGGCTGGCCGCCCAGCTCATACTCGCCGTCGGGCATGCCGCAGCAGCGCAGCGAATCGGAGATGAGCACCATGCGCGCCGGGCCGAACATACGGAATGCCAGCCGCACGGAAGCGGGGTGGACATGCTGGCCGTCGCTGATGAGCTCCGCGCTCACCTGCTCGTTCTCGACCGCGGCCGGGATGACGCCGGGCTTGCGGTGGTGGATGCCGGGCATGGCATTATACAGGTGCGTCAGGTGCGTGACACCTGCTTCAATGGCGCAGACGGCATCGTCATAGGACGCGTCCGTGTGCGCGATGGAGACGGTGCACTGCTTGCTTGCCTTGCGCACAAATTCCGCTGCACCGGGCAGCTCCGGTGCGACGTCCACGATGCGGACGATGCCGTTGCCGGCGGCAAAGAGCTTGCTGAACGCCTCAAAGTCCGGCTCGCGGAGATAGGCGGCGTTCTGTGCGCCCTTTTTCTTCTCGCTGAAGAACGGCCCCTCCATATGCGCGCCGCGCACGACGGCGCAGCCCGCGGGGCGCTCGTCCGCCATGCGGTAGGCCGTGGCAAAGGCCGCAGCCAGCGTCTCATACGGCAGGGTCAGCGTCGTGGGGGCAATGGAGGTGATGCCGTTCCTGGCACTGTAGCGCGCCATGCGGACATAGTCGTCCCAATTGCCGTCGGAGTAATCCGCGCCGGAATTGCCGTGCGTGTGGATATCGAGCAGGCCGGGGATGACATAGGCGCCGTGCAGATCGACGGCGTCCGGGCCCGGCTGGCCCAGCACACGCGCGAAGCGGCCGTTTTCCACGGCGAAGGCTCCGTGCTCAAAGCGGAATTTCTCCGTATAGATCATTGCATTCTGAAACTGCATGGTATTCTCCCTCCGTCCGGGCTCAGGCGTTTTTGCGCAGCTCCGGCAGACTGGCGGCCGCCACGGACTGGCCGACACGGCGCGTTTTCTCATCCGGCAGCATGACGCGCACCTTCTGCGCAAGCTCCGGATATTCCTCGTTCAGGATGGACAGGCAGGTCTCGAGAATGACGCTGCCGCCGAGGCCGGACATGACGCGGCCGAGCACGATCATGTGGTGCACGTCGTAGAAGCGGCAGTACAGCTTCAGCGTATGGGCCAGATATGCGCCGATGGAGGCGAAGATCCGGCGGGCGCGGCTGTCGCCCTTCTCCATGAGGTTCTGCACGACCTTGAGCTTTTCAGCGGGCGTGAGCGCGGAATCCAGCTCGATGCCGGCGCGCGGCGCGAGCTTGATGACGGCGTCCTGCGAGAAATACTTGCAGCCGACGCCGATGTCCGTGGACCACTCGTCCGCCATGGCGTCCTCAAAGAGGTCGACCGGCGCAAAGGCCAGCTCATTGAGCCAGCCGAGCACCTTGCCCTCGGCGTCGACATAGCCGACGGCCTCGGACGTACCCATAGCCATGCCCATAACGGAGCCGCACTCCAGGCCCATGGCACCGGCCAGCGCCGTCACGTCGCCGTCGTTCGCCACGACGATCGGCACATCGCCGATCTCCCTGGCCGCGCGGTCATAGATCGTCTTGACAAGCTCGCGCTTTTCGCGCGGGACCTTCAGGAACAGGGCGGAGACCATCGGGCTGTTGCCGATGAACACACCGGCGGAGGAAACGCCGATGCCGTCCACGCGCGGCATTTTGGACGCGGCCGTGCGGAAGGCCTCGACGATGCCGTTGAAATGATACTGGGGGTCCGGCTCCGTCTTCGGGTGCCAGACGACCTCCTCGGAATAGACGGTCTTGCCGTCGATGACTGCGGAGACCTTGCGGTCGGAGCCACCTGCATCAAAGCCGATGCGGCAGCCCTCCATATGGCCGCCGATGGCGACGGAGGACTCGTTTGCCTGCGGCAGCTGCTCGGGCGTGCAGTCGATGACCTCGAACGGCACTTCATAGACGTCCTGCATGAACTGCACGTCGAACGCGCGCTCGCCCGAGAGGGTATAGGCGCGCTGCAGGCGCTGCGCCAGCGCGCTGTCGCCGCAGATCCAGATGCGGAAGCCGCCGATGGACCACAGCAGGAATTTCACATAGCGCTCGACATAGCGATAATCGGCCTCGGCCATTTCCGGCGTGCCGTGGATCTTCGTCTCACGGACAGAGATCTTGCCCTGATCGCGCTCGAGCGCGATGGTCAGGGGCTTTTCCGCGCCCCTGGCATAGGCCT
The DNA here is from genome assembly GCF_040096185.1 of Faecousia intestinalis. Taxonomy (NCBI): domain Bacteria; kingdom Bacillati; phylum Bacillota; class Clostridia; order Eubacteriales; family Oscillospiraceae; genus Faecousia; species Faecousia intestinalis. The sequence goes on from NZ_JBBMFF010000271.1 coordinate 16,548, forward strand.
CGAGCCACACGCCGAAGGGGATAAAGTCCGGATCGAGCTCCGGCATATGCTTGACGGAATATTCAACGCCTAAATACTGCATAGCTCCTCCTCAGTTTCGCTTTGCCGCTTCTTCTGCGACGATGGCCTGCATTTCGTCCCAGTGGGCCTCCATGTCGGCCACCAGCTTCATCTGCGCACGGGCGCGCACGAGATTGTGCTCGGGGTAGGCGACGCGGAAATAGCGGTCGCCGTCGAGATAGTCGGTCAGGAAGCGCACGGCCAGCTCGAGCGTGATGATCTTTGCGCCGAGCGGCAGCAGCTCCAGCTCCTTGGGCGTCAGGCTCTTGCAGGCGGCGAGATACCCCGCCGTGTAGACCTGGAACAGGTGCAGATTGATGCCCATTTTCGAAAGGTCCTTCTCATCCTCGGCCGCAGTCGCCGCGCCGAAGCGGATGGAATCACCGTAGTCATACAGCGACGAGCCGGGCATGACGGTGTCGAGATCGAGCACGCACAGCGCCTTGCGCGTCTGGCGGTCGAACAGAACGTTATTGAGCTTCGTATCGTTGTGCGTGACGCGCAGCGGCAGCTCGCCGCTGTCGAGCAGGCTGCAGAGCGTGCCCGCCTCCTGCTCGCGGTCGAGCGCGAAGCGGATATCGTCCGGCACGCCCGCCGCGCGGCCCGCGAGATCGTCCTGCAGGGCCTTGCGGAAGATGCGGTAGCGGTTCGTTGTGTTGTGGAACAGGGGAATCGTCTCGTGGAGCGTCTCCGCGGGGAATTCGCGCAGCATCTCCTGGAAGCGGCCGAAGGCGATGGCGCTCTCATAGAAGTCGGTGTCGGACTCCGGGGCCTCAAGGCAGATGCCGTCGGCAAATTCATAGCAGCGCCAGTACTCGCCCGCCTCATCGATATGATAGTATACCCCGGTATCGGCCGGAATAAAATTCAGGACCTCATGGGGATCCTCTGCGCGCTCCCGCAGGTACTGTGTCACGGCACCGACATTCTCCATCACAGCCTTCGGATCGGCAAACACATAGCGGTTGATGCGCTGGAGAATATAGGCGTGCCCGTCGTCCGTCTTGACCTGATAGGTGCAGTTGATGTGGCCGTGGCCGTATTTCTCACAGGTAATCGGAGCGCCGCTGATGGCGAAGTGGGTAATGGCTGGCTCCACGCGGTGTGCAGTCTTCAAAGCAGTATCATCCTCTCGTTTTTCCCATGCTATGCCGCCGTACAGGCGGATGGGAATCCGCATTGCGGTCTTGTTTTCCTTGTAATGCGTCGGAATCCATGTTTTTGGCAAGATTTCCGGCGCGCCGTCCAAGAACAGGTCGTTACGTCGACCGCATTTCCGCTATTATATCAGGATTTTACCATAATAGCAAGCAAATATCCCATTTTCGACGGTCCTTCCAAAAAAGTTCACATTTTATCGGGTATCTTTTGGGCATTCGCAGAGGTCATTCCGCGCTGCTGAGGTCCTGCGTGCTGCGCAGGGTCGCATACAGGCCGCCGAGGCGCATAAGCTCCTCGTGCGTGCCCTGCTCGCAGATGCGGCCGTCCGCCACAACCAGAATGCGCGAGGCGCTGCGGATGGTCGAAAGACGGTGGGCGATGATGAGCGTCGTGCGACCCTCGGCCAGATGGTCGAGCGCGTGCTGGATCTTCGACTCCGTCACACTGTCGAGCGCGCTCGTGGCCTCGTCCAGGATCAGGATAGGCGGATTCTTCAGGAAAATACGCGCGATGGACACGCGCTGCTTCTGCCCGCCGGACAGGAGCGTGCCGCGCTCGCCGACATAGGTGTCGAAGCCGTCGGGCATGGCCATGATATCGTCATAAATTTCCGCCTGCCGCGCCGCCTCCCGGATCTCCTCCATGGTAGCGTCCGGGCGGCCGTAGCGGATGTTGTTCGCAATGGTGTCGGCAAACAGGAACACATCCTGCTGCACGACACCGATGGCGTGGTGCAGGGACTCCTGCGTGACCGAGCGCACGTCCTGCCCGTCGATGCAGATGCGGCCGGACGTCACGTCATAAAAGCGCGGGATCAGGCGGCACAGCGTGCTTTTGCCGCCGCCGGACGGGCCGACCACCGCAACGGTCTCGCCGGGCCGGACGTGCAGCGTGACGTGCTCGAGCACCTCCTGATTTTCCTCATAGGAGAACGAGACGTCCTCAACGTCGATCGAGCCGCGGACATGCCCGAGCGCTTTCGCATCCGGCGCGTCGCGCAGCTTCGGCTCCGTGCGCATCAGCTCGACGAAGCGGCCGAGGCCCGCAAAGCCGTTGGCGAACATCTCGGCGAAATTCACGAGCTTGCGCACGGGGCTCGTGAACGTGGAGATATACAGGGAGAACGTGAACAGGTCGACCAGATCCATCCGGCCCTGCATGATGAGCGTGCCGCCCACGGTGATAACGGCCACGCTCAGGATCGAGAGGAAGAACTCCAGCGAGCCGGAGAAAATGCCCATCTCGCGGTGGAACTCCCGCTTCGAGACCTTGAAGCGGTCGTTGGCCTCGCTGAACTTGCCGAACTCCACAGCCTCGTTCGCGAAGGCCTTCGCCGTGCGGATGCCGGAGAGCGAGGACTCGATCTCAGCGTTGATGGCCGCCGTGCGCTTCTTCACGCCGCGCGAGACCCTGCTCATTTTCCGGCGGCGCGTGATGACGACGATAAGCAGGATCGGCAGGATGACGCACACGACCAGGGCCAGCCGCCACTCGATCGTGAACATGACGGCGAGCGCGCCGACGATCGTCAGCAGGGAGATCATCAGGTCCTCCGGGCCGTGGTGCGCCAGCTCCGTGATCTCGAACAGGTCCGTCGTCAGGCGGCTCATGAGCTGGCCGGTACGGTTGTGGTCATAGAACTCATAGCCGAGGCTCTGCATGTGGCGGAACAGGTCGCGGCGGATATCGGCCTCAACGCGGATGCCGAACGTGTGGCCGTAATAGGCGATGATATAATAGAAGAACGCGCGCACGAGGTACGCCGCCGCCATGATGCCCATGACGACAAAGAACGTATGGTAGGCGTGCGCGGGCAGCATCGTATTGATCGCGCGGCGGGAGATGAGCGGAAAAATGAGATCGACCGCGCCGATGAACAGCGCGCAGAGCATGTCCAGCAGAAACAGACGGCGGTGCGGACCGAAATACGACAGGAAAATGCGCAGCAGGCCATGCTGCTGATAATAGCGGGTATCGCGTCTCACTCAGGCCGCCTCCTTTCCGACAATGTTCTGGATCCAGACGCCGCGGCGGATCATGATGAGGCCGACAACGCACTTGCCGATATCGGCCAGCTGGCAGCAGAGGAACAGCGGCACGATCGGCAGGCCGGTGAAGCGGCTGAGCACAAAGGCCATCGGCACGGTCAGCACGCAGACATAGAAGCTGTCGAACAGGAACGTCACGAACGTCTTGCCGCCGGAGCGCAGGGTAAAATAGCAGGCGTTGGCCAGCGCATTGATCGGCATGCACAGCGCGCAGATGCGGATAAACGAGGCCGCAAGGCCGCGGATGCTGTCAGACGTGTTATAGATCTGCGGAAACAGGTGGGCCACAAGGGCCATCAGGCCGCCGAGCACGATGCAGATGCCGACGGAGAATGTGATGAGCTTACGGTCCGTATCGGCGGCTTCCTCCATCTTCCCCGCGCCGAGCAGCTGGCCGACGAGGATGCCGACGGCATTGCCCATGGCCATAAAGGCGACATTGAACACGTTCGAGACGGTCGAGCAGATGTTATAGGCCGAGACAACATCATAGCCGCGCACAGAGTAGCACTGCGCCAGCAGCGCCATACCTGCCGCCCAGAGCGTTTCGTTCAACAGGAGCGGGATGCTCTTTTTCGCAATGTCGCGGGCCAGCGCGGCCGGGATGCGGAACGAGCGGTACACGCCGCGCAGATAGGGCACGCGCTCCGGGTTGCGGTGCGCCCAGAGCATGACGACACCCGCCTCGACAAAGCGCGCGATGACCGTGGCAATGGCCGCGCCTGAGGCACCGAGCCGCGGGAAGCCGAGATAGCCGAAGATCAGCAGCGTGTTGAAGCAGAGATTCACCACAACGGACACGACGCCCGCAACCATGGGCACGACGGTCTGGCCCGTTTCGCGCAGCGTGCCGGAATAGCACTGCGACAGCGTGAACGGGATAAAGCCGACGAGCATGATGAGCAGATATTCCTTTGCATAGCCAAGGCTGGCCGCGATCTGCTCCGGTGAGCCGTCGCCCTTGAGGTACAGGAGGATCAGGTCCTCGCCGAACAGCAGGAAAATGCCCGCACCGAGCACCGTAAGGGCCGTGCAGACGAGCAGCTTGAAGCGGAACGTCTGCCGCACGCCGTCCCAGTCGCCCTTGCCGTAATACTGCGCGCCGAAAATGCCCGCGCCGGACACCGCGCCGAAAATGGCAAGGTTGAACACGAAAATGAGCTGATTGACAATGGCAACACCGGTCATCTGCTCCGTGCCGACGCGGCCGACCATGATGTTGTCCAGCAGACTGACGAAGTTCGTGATGCCGTTCTGGATCATGATGGGGATCGCAACGGCAAGCGCCATTTTATAGAACGCCGCATTGCCGATGTATTTCTTTCTGAGCGATGAATGCACGCCTCTTTCCTCCTCTATTCTTTCTATCTTTTTCTTCACAGTCTGCCTATTGTAACAGAATCCGTGCGGAAAAGCAAGAGGCGGCTTATGGGAGCCCTGCAGGGACGGGGCATGCAGGAAGTAGAAAGCGGAAAATTTTGCGAGGCTTCCGGTCGGGCGTTGTAGGGGGCGGCGTCCTCGACGCCCCGCAGCGTAAAGTTACTGTATTCGCCGCAGCCTTTCTGTTATTCGACCGGGTACTGCGAGATTGCCACGTCGCTTCGCTCCTCGCAATGACACATCGGGGAAACGCGGCGTTGGGAATGGTGCGCTGCGCCGAATTAGCGAGCCGATTGCCGCTTCGCGGACGGGCGGGGCATGCCCCGCCCCT
>NZ_JBBMFF010000272.1:0-2285 GCF_040096185.1 Faecousia intestinalis
CCTGCAAGGCCCTCTCAGTCACCTTCGGTGACAGCTCTCCCAGTGGGAGAGCCAAGGACGCTTCGCTCCTCGCAATGGCGCAAATGGAAGCCTCCCCGGCGAAAGGGGCGCGGAAATCCGTCCCTTACTTATGATATTTCGTCCCTGCCAGGATGCTCTCCGCGCGGTAGAGCTGCTCGAGCGCCATGACGCGCATGAGGTGGTGCGGGAACGTCATTTTGCTGAACGACAGGCGGAAATCCGCCATGCGCTTGATGCGCGCGTCGATGCCGAACGACGAGCCGATCAGGAAGCACGCCGCGCTGCGGCCGTTGAGCTTTTCCGCCTGCAGACGCTCGGCCAGACCCTCGGACGAAAGCTCCGTCCCCTCCGGCGTGAGCACGCAGAACCACGCGCCGCGCGGGAGCTTTGCCTCGATCTGCTCCGCCTCGCGCGCAAGGCCCGCTGCGATCTGCGTCCCGTTCGGATCGTCCGGCAGGCGGCACTCCGGCAGCTCGATGAGCTCGAATTTGCAGTAGGCCCCGAGCCTGCGGATATACTCGTCCGCCGCTGCCGCGTAATAGCGCTCCTTGAGCTTGCCGACCGTGATGAGCGTGATGTGGAACATCGCGTTGTCCTCCGTCATTTCGATTTTCCGGGCAGCGCCGCGCGATTCAGCGAAACCCTTCCGCTGTGCGGCCTGCCTTTGATTTTGCTGATCATTATAGCACCTTCGAGCCGGTTTGACAACCTTCGACCGGTACCTTCCAAAAGAACGTTAAGAATCTCCGCCATTGGATGTCCTTTTTATATAATGTGTCTACTTGCATAACGACCGCTTTTGTGGTAAAATTAGAAGGAATAACTATGCAGGAAAGGAGCCCTCTATGTATTCCAACGCCTATGTATGGTCACGCGTTCTTTCCTATCTGGAGCAGCATTCCCCGGCCATTGCGATCGCCTCGTATTTTGACGATGCCGAGGTCATCGAGCTGACGGAAAGCAAGCTCGTCATCTACTCGCCGTCGCCGTTCCGCAAGGACGTGATCGTTAAGCGCTATATCGATCAGATCCGCGAGGCCATGCGCGACCAGTTCCAGACGGAGGTCGAGGTCGTCGTCCTCGACGAGACCGAGCTGCCGCAGTACTCCAAAAACAAGAAAAACCGCAATTTCGTCGAGTTCAACTCGCAGTATACGTTCGATAAATTCGTCGTCGGTTCTTCGAACCAGCACGCGTTTTCCGCCGCCCGCGCCGTCGCGGATAACCCCGCCGACGCCTATAACCCCCTGTTCATCTACGGCGAGTCCGGCCTCGGCAAGACGCACCTGCTCTATGCCATCGCCAACCAGATCCAGCGCGAGCACCCGGACTATAACATCGTCTATATCAAGGGCGACCAGTTCACAAACGAGCTGATCGACGCCGTCCGCAGCGGCAAGAACTTCGAGTTCCGCGACAAATACCGCAACGCCGACCTCTTCCTCATGGACGATATCCAGTTCATCGCGGGCAAGGACGCCACGCAGGAGGAATTTTTCCATACGTTCAACTCGCTCTACGAGAACAAGCGCCAGATCGTCCTGACGTCCGACCGCGTTCCCGGCGACATGGTTCGTCTGGAGGACCGGCTGCGCACCCGCTTCGAGTGGGGCCTCATCGTGGATGTCCAGCCGCCCGATTATGAGACGCGCTTCATCATCACGCGCGAAAAGGCGCTGGAGCTGGGCATCGAGCTGCCGCAGGACGTCGTGGACTACATTGCCGAAAACATCACGAACAACGTCCGCCAGATCGAGGGCACCGTCAAGAAAATCAAGGCCTATCACGACCTGACCGGCATGCCGCTGGACATCACGAACGTCTCGCGCGCCATCAAGGACATGTATAAGGGCAAAACGCAGGCCATCCCCACGCCGGACCTCATCATCAGCGAGGTCTGCCGCTTCTACTCCATCGACGAGAGCACCCTGCGCAGCACCCTGAAAAACAAGGGCACGGCCGAGGCCCGCCAGGTCGCCATGTACCTCATCCGCAAGCTGACGAACCTGTCGCTGCCCGATATCGCCAAGGAATTCGGCAAGAACCATACCACCGTCCTCTATGCCCTGAAAAAGGTCGAGCAGGAGCTGCCGAATTCCTCCAACGGCCTGCAGGATAATATCCGCGATATCACGTCGAATATCAACTCCCGGCTGTAAACGCCCGGATGCGGCAGGTTCCCAGACCTGTCATTGCGCAGCTTGGCTCTCCCTTTGGGAGAGCTGGCGGCGCAGCCGCCTGAGAGGGAAAATCAGCCCTCCCCT
>NZ_JBBMFF010000273.1:0-1545 GCF_040096185.1 Faecousia intestinalis
CGCAACTGCCTTCCCGAGATTGCCACGTCGCTTCGCTCCTCGCAATGACAATTCGGGGGCTATTATCATTTTAATGTTAGCCTGTTCCGTTCGCCGGTGCAGCGCCGGTCGGGGCATGCCCCGACCCTGCAACGCACAACCGGAAACTTTCCGTTTCTATTCGCCCCGCCTCGCGCTTTTCTTTTCTCCCGAAATATGGTATCATGGGCGCAGGAGGTGCTCTGCATGGCGAATGTGTTTGACTATCTTGACTGGCGCGGCGATCTGACGCTCGGGCTCGTGCCGTTGTGCGACGTGGACGCCGTTGTGCTGTCCCGCCTGTCCTACCTGCCGCTCGACGGGCTCGTCCCGCCGGAGGGGGCGCCGGTCGGCGCACTCATGCGGCAGCTCCTCGCTTCGAAGCCGCCGCTGCTCCTGCCGGAGGACGGGCGGTTCATCCCTGCCCTTGTGGCGAGTCAGCGCTTCTGCGAGATGCGGATCATGGATTATGTAAACCAAATCGACCTCGAGAGCCAGACGCAGTTTGCGGCCATCACCGTCGCCCTCGGCGACGGGCGGCATTTTGTCGCCTTCCGCGGGACGGACGGCACGCTCGTCGGCTGGAAGGAGGATTTCAACATGGCCTTCACCTGCCCCGTTCCGGCCCAGCGCCTCGCGGCGCATTATGCCGCCTCGGCCATGCTGCGCTTTCCGGGGGAGTTCCTGCTCGGCGGCCACTCCAAGGGCGGCAACCTCGCGGTCTATGCCGCAGCGTTCTGCCCCGCAGCCCTGCAGGAGCGCATCGCAGCGGTGTATAACAACGACGGCCCCGGCTTCGATGCCGAGGTGATCGCCCTGCAGGGCTACCAGCGTATCTGCGCGCGGGTGCAGACGTTCGTGCCGCAGTCATCCATTGTCGGTATGCTGCTCGAGCACGAGGAGGCCTATACCATCATCCACAGCACGGGCGACGGCTTCGGTCAGCACAATCTCTATACCTGGGAGGTGCTGCGCGACCGCTTCGTTACGCTCGAGACCGTCACGAACGGCAGCCGCTTCCTCGACCGGACGCTCAAGCAGTGGCTGGCCGGGCTGGAGCCGGAGCAGCGCGAGCGGACGATCGACACGGTCTACCACATGCTGTGCGAAACGAACGCCGAGACGCTGCATGAATTGAAGGAGAATCGCTTTTCCCGCGCGCTGGCGCTGCTGCGCTCGGCCAAGGGGCTGGACGAGGATACGCGCAAGCTGCTCGTCCATGCCGCAGGGGTGTTTTTCCGCAGCGCGGGCCGTTCCCTGAAGCAGGCGCGCGTCCCAGACGAACAGGAATCCTGAAAAAACGACCGGGACGGGATGAAGATCATCCCGCCCCGGTTTTTTGTAGGGGGTTCGTTGGCACGTTGCAGGGGAGGGGACAGCCGGGCCCAGCTGCGCACTTGCAGCCCGTGCAGGCCACCCTTAAAACGCCATGCACCCCCGACTTGTCATTCCGAGGAGCGAAGCGACGTGGGAATCTCGTGCAGGCACTTGCAGCCCGTACAGGGTAACGATAAAACGTACCAACCG
>NZ_JBBMFF010000274.1:0-669 GCF_040096185.1 Faecousia intestinalis
CCTTGTATTATAGAGTAGTAGTTTTTATAGCCCCTATCCAAGGGCTGTGCTACACTGTAAGGGATGCTGTGGATTGGTTTCGGTTCCCTACCGCTAGACGGTTTTTGAAAGGCTCCAACCACAGCCCTTTACAGTATTGTTAATTAGTTAGATACTGCCAGACGGTTTATGTGGAACAAGGCTACAAGAGTAAAGAGTTCTGTGGAATCAGCATCAAATAAACACATCGGAGGTATTCTCATGGTTTGCGTAGGAATTGACGTGGCCAAGGACAAGCACGACTGCTTCATCATCAGCTCGGAAGGTGAAATCCTGGCAGATGTATTCACCATCCCGAACAACGCAGAGGGCTTCGACACGCTCTTGCAGGCAATCCGCCGCAGTACTCGTCCGGAGGATAAAATAAAAGTAGGGCTTGAGGCTACCGGACACTACAGCTACAACATCCTCGGATTTCTTCTTGACAAAGGTCTACCCACCTATGTCATCAATCCGCTGCACACCAATCTCTACCGAAAAAGCCTGAGCCTTCGCAAAACGAAGACAGACCGTGTCGATGCGCGAACCATTGCGGCTATGCTCATGTCTGATGTGGACCTCAAGTCCTACACAGACACAGTATACCACAACGAGGAGCTAAAGTCACTCACAAGATACCGGTTTGACAAA
>NZ_JBBMFF010000275.1:0-1966 GCF_040096185.1 Faecousia intestinalis
GCCACGTCGGCCTGCGGCCTCCTCGCAATGACAATTCGGAAGTGCATACCGTTTTAACGGTAGTCCGTTCGTATCGGCAGCGTTGCGCCGGGAGGGGACAGCCCGGCCCCTACAGCGTGCGACTGGCTGCTTCGCGCGTAACTATCCACTGTCCATTTTCAATGATCCGTTTTCCTGCACATCATATTATATGTCAAGGCAGCCGCCAATCGACCGGCTGTTCTCCGTTCTCCTGCAAAAAGGCATTGATCTGCGAGAACGGGCGGCTGCCGAAGAAGCCGCGGTAGGACGACAGCGGGCTTGGGTGCGGCGCGCACAGGACAAGGCGCGGGGCGGCGCTCTGCAGCAGCGGCCGCTTTTTCTGCGCCTGCGAGCCCCAGAGGACGAAGGCCACCGGCTGCGGCAGGGCGGCCATGGCGGCAAGCACGGCATCCGTGAAGCGCTGCCAGCCCCACGCCGCGTGGCTGTTCGCCGCGCCGCGGCCGACGGTCAGGACCGTGTTGAGCAGCAGGACGCCCCGCTCCGCCCACGGCGTCAGGTCACCGCCGGACGGCTGCGGCAGGCCGAGGTCCGTGTGCAGCTCCGTGAAAATATTGCGCAATGACGGCGGCAGGCGCTCACCCTGCGGGACGGAGAACGCAAGGCCCATGGCCTGCCCCGGCTCGTGATAGGGGTCCTGCCCGAGGATGACGGCCCGCACGCGCTCCGGCGGCGTGGCGGTCAGGGCGAAGAACGTGCGCTCCTCCGGCGGGTAGACCGTTCCGGCGGCCCGCGCCGCCCCGACCCGCTGCAGCAGCGCCGCGAAATACGGGGCGCGCAGCTCCTGCTCCAGATACGGCGTCCATGCGCCGAGATCGATAACCTGCATGGCAATTTCCTCCGAATTTTCTCCGATTTTCCCCGGTTTTTCTTGACAGAGGCGGGGTTTTGTGGTATGTAGAAGATAAGAAACGAACTGGAAAGGTTGATAATATGAAACGAATCGCGATTCTGACCGGAGCAAGCTCCGGCATGGGCCGGGAGCTGGCGCTGCAGCTGGCCCAGTGGGAGACGTTTGACGAGCTGTGGGTCATCGCCCGCCGCGCCGACCGCCTCGAGGCGCTGAAGGAGCAGATCCCCTTCCCCGTGCGGCCCATCAGCCTCGATCTGACGGACCCGCAGGCGCTGGAGCTCTACCGCGACCTGCTGGAAAATGCCCGGCCGGACGTCGGCCTGCTGGCAAACGTCGCGGGCTTCGGCAAATTCGGCCGCTACGACCAGATCCCGCTGGCAGACTCCCTGAAGATGATCGACCTGAACTGCAAGGCCCTTGTGGCCATGACGGAGCTGACGCTGCCTTACATGAAGCGCGGCGCGAAGCTGCTGAACCTGGACTCCCTGTCTGCATTCCAGCCCGTGCCGTATCTGAATGTCTACGCCTCGACGAAGGCCTTTGTGCTGAGCTATACGCGCTCGCTGGCGCGTGAGCTGCGGCCGCGCGGCATCCGCGTGATGGCCGTCAGCCCCGGCTGGGTCAAGACGGAATTCTTTGACCACGCGCTGCAGACGAGCAACGACGCCGTGACATATTACAACCGTCTGTACGAGGCAAAGGACGTGATGAAGACGGCCCTGCACGACCTGTACCGCACGAAGAAGGACGTCTCCATCCACGGCCTGCCCGTGCGCTGGCAGGTGCGGCTCGTGAAGCTGCTGCCGCATAAGCTCGTGATGGATATCTGGATGAGGCAGCAGAAGCACAACAAGCTCCCGGACGAGGACTGAGGAGGGGGCTTTCCCGCAAAACCGGGCAGGCAAAATTACGGGAAGCCGCCGGTCGTGCGTTGTAGGGGGCGGCGTCCTCGACGCCCCGTGACACGTCCCCGATTCGTGCCGGGTATGATACAATGGCGATGGCTTCCGATTTGTCATTGCGAGGAGGCCGCAGGCCGACGTGGCAATCTCGCAGGACCCAGGTGGATAACAG
>NZ_JBBMFF010000276.1:0-14140 GCF_040096185.1 Faecousia intestinalis
GGCTTTAATATGTGCAAGAACAGTCCCGGCAGACATTACTGCCGGGACTGAAACTGTCTTACGACCACCCGCATTTCTGGGCGGCCGCTTTGTTATGTTCCTTATTTGCAGAGCTGCACGATCATATCGGTGCAGGTGTCAACGCCGAGCGCACCGCTGTTGAGGCAGATATCATAATTCTGCGCCTGCCCCCAGACGCGGCCCGTATAGTTTTTGTAGTAGACCTTGCGCTTCTGGTCCTTCTCGGCGAGACGCTTCTCCGGTGCCTTCTGCGTCTGGCCGTAGCGCTCGACGATGCGGCGGGCGCGGCTGGCCATGTCGGAACAGATGAACACATGCAGACAGTCCTTCCGGTCGCGCAGGATATAGTCCGCGCAGCGGCCGACGATGACGCACTTGCCCTTTTCCGCCAGCTCCTCGATGATCTTGCTCTGCGTGATATAGAGCTGATCGTGCATGGAGAGGTTGTCGTGGCTGTAGCGCTCGGCCGTGGCCAGATAGAACAGCAGGCTGTTGCGGGCGTTGGCATATTCGCCGTGCTCCTCGATGTACTCCGGCGCAAAGCCGCTGCGCTTTGCGACCTCATCGACCAGCTCGCGGTCATAGAACGCATAGCCGAGCTTCTCTGCGACCTGCTTGCCGATGCTGCGGCCGCCGCTGCCGAATTCACGGCTGATCGTAATGATATTCTTCATGACGGTTTCCCCCCGTTCTTTTACATACAGCCTGCCGAATAAGTTCCCTCTGTCCTGGCAGGTTTTCGACAGTCTGATAGAAATAGTATAGCACACAATGCGCAAAAATGCAAAATGCAGGAATAAAAATTGCAAAAAAATCACCCTGACGAAAAATTCCCTCCGGGATTTTTCGTCAGGGAAAGCTTCGGCTGAGCAGATTTTTTGACAGTCTGTTCCGTGCATCAAAAAGCCTCGCAGAGTTCGCCGCCCGCAGGCGGCGAATCAATTGAAAAATACCGCTCAGTCCGCCAGTGTGCGGGGCGTCCGCTTTTGGCGGACGATCCGTGCGCGCAGCGGACTGCGATCTCCACGTCGGAAAAGCCCGCCGGGCTTTTCCGAAAAAAATCACCCCGCCGGAGCGGAGTGATTTTGGAAAAGCTATTACAGGGCCTTCTTGGCAGTCTCGACGAGAGCGCCGAACGCAGCGGCATCCGCAATTGCGAGCTCGGAAAGGCTCTTGCGGTTCATCTCGATGCCGGACTTCTTCAGGCCGTTCATGAAGCGGGAATAGTTCATGCCATAGGGCTTGACAGCGGCGGAGATACGAGCGATCCACAGGCGGCGGAAATCTCTCTTCTTCTGCTTACGGCCGATGTAGGCATAAACGCCGGACTTCTTGACGGCCTGCTTGGCCATCTTGAAATGGGTGGACTTGGAGCCCCAGTAGGACTTCGCAAGCTTCAGGGTCTTATTTCTTCTCTTGCGCGTCATCATCGCGCCTTTTACTCTTGCCATCTTTTGAATCCTCCTATCCGATTATTTGTACGGGATCATCTTTTTGATGCTCTCGACATTGGTGACATCCGCGTAGGTCGTGCTTCTCAGGCGACGGCCGCGCTTGGTGTCCTTCTTGGTGAGGATATGGCTCTTGAACGCGTGCGCTCTCTTGACCTTACCGGTCTTGGTGAGATTGAATCTCTTCTTCGCACCGCTGTGGGTTTTGAGTTTCGGCATGATTCTTCTCCTTTGTGATTATTTTGCATTCTTCGGCGACAGGAACAGCGTCATGAACCGGCCGTCGAGCTTGGGTTTTTTATCCACGTTTGCGACTTCGGCGCATCCCTCGCCAAACCGGATCAAAAGCTGCTCGCCGATGTCGGTATGCGCCATTTCACGCCCGCGGAAGCGCACCGTGACCTTCACGCGGTTGCCTTCCTTCAGGAATTTCATCGCGTTGCGCATTTTCACATTCAGGTCGTTCGTGTCGATGCCCGGGGACATGCGGATCTCCTTGATCTCGACGACGCGCTGATTCTTCCGGGCTTCCTTTTCCTTCTTGAGCTGGTCAAAGCGGAACTTGCCGTAGTCCATGATCTTGCACACGGGGGGAACGGCGTTGGGCGAGATCTTCACAAGGTCGAGCTCCTGCTCCTCTGCCTGGGCCAGCGCCTCCTGTGCGGAGACGATGCCGAGCATGGTGCCGTCCGCTGCGATCAGGCGGATCTCCTTATCCCGGATCTCCTCATTGAGCTGATGATCTAATTTGCCGATGGTAAAGCACCTCCAAACAAAAAATTGCGGATGCCGCAGCACCCGCAACCGAACACACCGCGCCCAAAGCGCAGCGAGACTCGATATCAGACCCCTTTGCCTTCGCTTGGGGTGAGGTCGGGGCTGCCGGCCTTCTTCGTTTTGCGGAACTATTTTAGCACGGAAGTTCCGTGATGTCAAGCATGATTTTTTCTTTATCGCAGGCTTTTTCCGCAGAATCCAAACGAAAAAGTTGAATTCTCCCGAGAAATATGCTATTCTATTTAAGAAATCATCTGTCGGTCCCACAGTCTGCCTGCTGTGCCCCGACGCGGAAAGGACGGGCCATGATCGACCTGCATTGTCATATTCTCCCCGGCGTGGACGACGGCTCTCCCGACGCGGAGATCTCGCTTTCCATGGCGCGCCACGCCGCCGAGAGCGGCGTCACGGCCATTGCCGTCACGCCGCACTGCAACCTGCCCGGCTTCCGCCGCAATTACCGCGGCCCGGACTACCGCAGGCAGCTGAACGACCTGCGCGAGCTGCTGACGCAGGAAAACATTCCGCTGCGGCTGTACTCCGGCGCGGAGGTGTTTGCGGACCCCTCGAACATCCGCACACTCATTGAACAGCATGAGCTCATCACGCTCGGCGGCTCACGGTATCTGCTCGTAGAATTTGACTTTGGACTGCCCGGCTCCGTGCTGCTGCGGACGCTCGAGGCCATCGCGCAGCGCGGCCTTGTGCCCGTTGTGGCCCATCCGGAGCGCTATGACGCCGTGCAGCGCGACCCCGGCCTTGCCGCATGGTGCTTTTCCCGCGGGATGCTGCTGCAGCTGAACAAGGGCAGCCTGCTCGGTCTGCTCGGCAGCCGTGCAGAGGACACCGCCCTGCACCTGCTCTCGCACGGTCTGGCGCATGTCATCGCGAGCGACGCCCACGACGACCGCTTCCGCACAACGGGCTTCCGGTCGCTTCTGCCGGTGCTCGAGCCCATATGCCACCCCGATTATATCGCGCTGCTCCTGCACGGAAATCCCCGCAGGATCCTGCGCGATGAACCGATCCCCATTCCGCCGCTTCAATCCGACTGACCCGCAGGAGGCTTTTCATGAGGAAATTACAGATCACCCTGATCGCCCTGTTTCTGGCCGTTGCCATTGCATTCTGCGCCGTGTTCCTGCACGACCGCCTGACGGCCGATCATACCGCACCCCGCATCGTCTCGGACGGCGTTCCGCTGGAGGTCAGCGTCAATGCTACGGACGCCGAGCTCTGCGCCGGTCTGACCGCAGCGGACGACCGCGACGGCGACCTCACCGACCGCATCATCGTCCGCCGCGTCTCGCAGCTCACGGGCGCGAACAGCGCGCAGGCGACCTACACCGTGTTTGACAGCGCCTCAAACTTCTGCACGTTCACGCGGCCGATCTACTACACGGATTATCACAAGCCGCGCTTCTCCCTGTCGCAGCCGCTCGTCTACGGCGTCGGCAGCACCGTCACCCTGCTCGACCGTCTGAAGGCCGAGGATGTGCTTGACGGCGATCTCACGGACAAGATGCGCCTGACGCTCGTGAACCTGTCCGTCGGCACCGAGGGCGACTACCGCATCCGTGTGCAGGTCACAAACAGTGCGGGCGACACGTCCATGCTCTCCCTGACCGTGATGATCCGCAACCGCACGGCCCGGCATCCCGTCATCACGCTTTCGGATTACCTCGTCTATGCCACGGGAGATGAGACACCGGAGGATTACCGCAGCCTGATCGCCTCCGTGCTGCAGTCGGAGCACGGGGCGAGCGTCGATCCGTCGAAGGTCGAGATCTCCGGGAAGATCGACCACGAGCATCCGGGCAGCTATGACGTGCTCTTCTCCTATACGAACGACGCCGGCCTGGAGAGCTCCGTCATTCTGACCGTCGTCGTGGAGTAAGGGGGCAGCCATGAAAGAACAGAAAACGACCAAATGGTCCAACTTCAATCCGCTGTGCCTTGCGCGCCATGTGCTGCGCAATCTCTGGATGACCGTTCTGGCCGGGCTCATCTGCGTTATGGCGGTCTATCTGCTGCAGACGCTCGTGTCCAAGCCGAGCTATGACAGCCAGGTCACCTTCGCCGTGACGAGCCGCAGCGCCTCCGCCACAGCCTCCGGCAGCATCGCCGTGACGGACTCCGTGGCGAGCCAGTTCGGCGAGCTGCTGCAGAGCAACCCCGTCCGCACCGCCGCTGCCGCCGAAATGGGCCTGAACGCCTTCCCGGGGACGTGCAGCGTCGATGTGCCGGAGAACACGAACATCCTCATTCTGACCGTCACTGCCCCGACGCCGGAGCTTGCCTTTCGCGGGGCGCTGGCCGTGATGGACTGCTACGAAGCCTATGCGGACTTCATCCTCGCCTCGGCCGTGCTGAACCCCATCAACGGCCCGACGCTCCCGTCGCAGCCCAGCGCGCAGGCCTCGCGCGACCGTCTGCTCAGGCTGGCTGGGCCCATCGGCGCGTTGGCCATGATCGCAGTCCTGCTGCTTCTCGCCGTCTCGCAGGAGACGGTGCAGACCGTCCCCGGCGCGCGCGATCAGCTCGATACGAAGCTGCTCGCCACCCTGCGCCACGAGCGCAAGCGCGGCGCGCTGCTGCGAAATAAAAAATCCGCCCTGCTCATCTCGGACCCGACCTGCAGCTTCTATTACACCGAAACGGTCCATCAGCTCCGCGCGCAGGTGGAGCGGGCACATGAAAAGGATGGCCGGCAGGTCTTCCTCATCACGAGCTGCGCAGAGAACGAGGGCAAATCCACCGTCGCAGCCAATCTTGCCCTGTCACTGGCACAGAAGCATCAGCGCGTGCTGCTGCTGGACGCCGACCTGCGCAAGCCTGCGCAGTCGCTGATCTTTTCGGCCTCGCCTGCCCCCGGCACAGACCTTGGCTATCTCATCACGCACCGCCCGGACCGCGAGGCGCTGGAAAAGGCCATTGTCCGTGATGAAGCGACCGGCCTGTCCCATCTCTACGCCGCGCCGCTGCGCCGCAGCCAGAGCGAGGCGCTCAGCCCGGATTCATTCCGTCCGCTGCTCGATGCGCTGCGCGAGAGCTATTCCTACATTCTCATCGACACGCCACCCTTCAGCTTCTTCGCCGATGCCGAGGTGCTGGCCGATGCAGCCGATGCCGCGATCCTCGTCGTCCGGCAGGACCTCGTCCCCGCCGCCGTCATTAACGACACCATCGACGATCTGAACGCCGCCCACGCCGCGCTGCTTGGCTGCGTGCTCAATAATTATCAGTCGTTCCACTTCGGCAGCCGTCTCGGCGGCTATGGCTACGGCTACGGCTATGGCAGCTACGGCGGAAAATACGGCTATTACGGCTACGGCAGCAAGCAAGGAAAGGAGGCCGCCCATGGAAGAACAGACGACGCAAGGAATTGACCTTTCCGTTTTCCTGCACAATTTCCGCCGCACCCTGCAGCACTTTTTCTGGGTCCCGATCGTGCTCGGTCTGCTGCTCGGCGGCGTGAGCTGGCTGCGCGCCGCGCGCAGCTATGCCCCGGTCTATCAGAGCTCCGCCGTGTTCTCCGTCAGCGCGGGCTTCTCGTCCTCGACGGATATCCTCAGCCACAGCACCTATCTCGACAGCAACGCCGCCGCGCAGCTCTCGGCCACGTTCCCCTATGTCCTGCAGAGCGATCGCATGCAGCTGCTGCTCCAGCAGGAGCTGGGCGATCAGCGTGCTCCCGTCAGCCTGTCGGCCAGCTCTGTGGCGGATGCCGCCCTGTTCACGCTGACGGCAACGGGCAGCGATCCGCAGGCCGTCTATGACACGCTGCTGGCCGCCATCGAGGTCTACCCCGCTGCGGCGACCACCATTCTGGGCGACACGCAGATCCAAGTCATTGACCAGCCGGTCGAGCCGTCCGCTGCGCCCATCAACGCCAACACGGCTCTGCAGACCGGCATCCGCCGCGGCGTCGTCGGGCTGGTCCTCGGCCTCGTCCTTGTGGCGCTGCTCTCCCTGACGCGCCGCACCGTTCACTCTGCCGAGGACCTGCACCGCCTCATCAGTCTGTCCTGCCTCTCCTCCATCCCCGCCGTGCGCCGCGGAAAGCGCACCCGCCGCGAGGCTCCCTCGCTTCTGCTGACGCATGCGGGCACCGGCTCCGACTTCTCCGAGGCCATGCGCAACCTCAGCCTGAAGCTGCAGCGTATCACCTCGAAGCACGGCGCAAAGGTCGTTCTCATCACGAGCACCGTCCCCGGCGAGGGCAAAACGACCGTTGCATCGAACCTCGCACTGGCGCTGGCCGCCGAGGGCAAGCGCGTCATCCTCATCGACGGCGACCTGCGCAAGCAGTCGCTCAAGCCGCTGTTCGGCATTGGCGCGCACTCCGACGGCCTTGTCGAGGTGCTCAGTGGCAAGGCGAAGAACTTCCGCCTGCTGCCCGTTCCGGATTCCGGCCTGCTGCTGCTCTCCGGCGACGGCACTGTCGCCCAGCCGCAGCGCCTGCTCGGCTCGCCGCGCATGGGCCAGATTTTGGAGCTGCTGCGGCAGAAGCTCGACTACATCCTCATCGATACGCCGCCTGCAGGCGTTCTGTCCGACGCTGCAGCGCTGGCCAAATATGCCGACGGCGCTATTTACGTCGTGCGGCAGGATATGGCAAACTCCGTCCAGATCGTCAACTCCGTCCAGTCGCTCTCCGGCGCCGTGCCGCTGTATGGCTGCGTGCTGAACTGCACGCAGGCCGGAACGACGCGCTCGGGCTATCGCTATGGCTACCGCTACGGCTATCAGTACGGCTACAGCAGCCACTACAGCCACTATAGCCACTACAGCTCCGACGCAGGCGACCAGCGCTGAGGAGGGCGGGCATGTCTCTGATTCGAAAGCTCCGCGACCGCCTGCAGGGCGCGACGCTGCACGACCTCTGGGTCGAAACGCGCTGGGTCCTGCACCACAGCAAGCGCTACCGCCGCTCCATTGCGGCCTATGTACTGCTCGGCATCGCCTCCATTGCGCTGAGCCTGCTGTCGAGTCTCTCCTCGCGTGAGCTCATCAACGCCATCGTCTATCTGCAGGGCGGCGGACGGCGCGTGCTGTTCTGCGGCGTCACCGTCGTGCTGCTGGCAGGCTCGACCATCGTGCTCAATGCTCTTGTCAGCCGTTTCAGTGCAAAGATCAACCTCCGTGTCGGCAACGAGCTGCGCGCCGAGGTCTTCGGCATGTTCCTGAACACGGACTGGGAATCCCTGCAGCAGTTCCACTCCGGCGATCTGCTCAGCCGCATCAACACGGACGTGTCCAATGTGGCGGGCAGCGTGCTTGGCTGGATCCCGTCCCTTATCCTGCGTCTGACGCAGTTTCTGGCCTCGCTGGCCGTCATTCTGGTCTACGACCCGACCATGGCAGTGCTGGCCCTGCTGAGCGCGCCCGTGACGCTGCTGCTGTCGCGGCCGCTTGTGGGAAAAATGCGCAGCTTCAACCGCGATATGCGCGCCGTCGGCAGCGAAATGACGGCCTTTCAGGAGGAGACGCTGCAGAACATCCCCGCCATCAAGGCCTTCCACCTCGTCGATGCCTTCCGCGAGAGGCTCGATCGCGTGCAGGAGCGGTATTATGACACCGGCATCGCGTTTCAGCGCTTCTCCATTCTGACCTCGTCGTTCCTCTCGTCGTGCGGCATGCTCGTAAGCTACCTCTGCCTCGGCTGGGGTGCTTACCGCCTGTGGCAGGGCCGGATCGACTTCGGCACGATGGTGCTGTTCCTGCAGCTGGCGTCCTATCTCTCCTCGTCGCTCAGCGCGCTCATCCATCTGGTCCCCTCCGCCATCGAGGCCTCCGTCTCCGCGCGGCGCATCATGTCCGTGCTGGAGCTGCCGCGGGAGCGGCTCGACCACCCGGAGCGCGCACAGCGGCTCGTCCGCGAGGGCGTTCCGCTGACGCTGTCGCTGCAGGGGCTGGAGTTTTCCTATCAGGGCCGCGCGCCCGTTCTGAAGCAGCTGGATCTGCAGGTGCAGCCGCATGAGATGATCGCCATCGTCGGCCCGTCCGGCAGCGGCAAGACGACGCTGTTCCGTCTGCTGCTTGGCCTGCTCCGCCCGACGGGCGGCAGCGCCGTGCTGACCGGCGGCGGCGAGGCGCTGGACGTCTCCCCCTCCACACGCTGCTGCTTTGCCTATGTGCCGCAGGACAACGTGATCTTCTCCGGCACCGTGGCCGAGACGCTCCGCCTTGTGCGGCCGAACGCCCCGGAGGAGGCCCTGTGGGCCGCGCTGCGCGCCGCCTGCGCCGAGGATTTCGTCCGCGGCCTGCCCGGCGGGCTGGACTGCCCGCTGCGCGAACGCGGCGGCTCGCTGTCCGAAGGCCAGAACCAGCGGCTGGCCATTGCGCGCGCCATTCTGGCCGATGCTCCTATCCTGCTGCTCGACGAGGTGACGTCGGCGCTTGATCTGGAGACGGAACAGCGCGTGCTCGAGAACATCGCCGCCCTGCCCGGCAAGACGTGCATCCTCAGCACCCACCGGCCGAGCGTGCTGTCGCTGTGCAGCCGCGTTTACCGTCTGCACAATGCCGCGCTCGAGCTCCTGCCGGAGTCCGAGTGGCGCAGATTATACCGGAATAATTGACGAAAACGGACGCACCCGCGCGGGTGCGTCCGAATTTTTTCATCTGGGGCAGCTAGAGCATGCAGCGGTGTTCCCTGAGCGCCCAGCAGAGGACAATTCAATCGCAAAAGGGCACAGGTGCGCCGCCGCATTTCCCTGAATTGTCATTGCGAGGAGGCGCAGCCGACGTGGCAATCTCGCAGTACCCGCTTGGATAACAGGGAAACCATCGGCGATATCGTAGCCGCCTTTCCGAGATTGCCGCGGCCCCTCCGGGGCCTCGCAATGCCAATTCAGGCAAGTGCCGTAGTACATCAGCACCCTTACACAGTTCAATTACCCTGTACAAGGCGGTCACTGACCGCCGCTACAGACGCAATCGGTTTGTGCGCTTTTTTACGACAGTCAGTGCGAACTGCGGTCCCCTAACTGAGATTGCCGCGTCGCTTTGCTCCTCGCAATCATCACGTTTTTTGAACACCACGATAAACGAAAATGCGGGAACGGCTCGTTCGGCAGGCGGATGTCTGCCTGATGTGCCTCGTCGATCTCCCGAATTTCGATCATAGCTGCTGCCTCCGGCCGTCAGACCGCCTCGATCTTGATAAGATTGGTGTTGCCGGACTTACCGTTCGTGATGCCGCCGGTCATAACAACATTGTCGCCCGGCTGCAGGTGCATCGTGTCGCGGGCGGCGCGCAGTGCATGATAGAACAGCACGTCCGTGGAGTTGAACTGCTCGCTCAGCACCGGCAGCACGCCCCACGACAGCGAGAGCTTATACCACACGCGCTTGTTCGTCGCCATACCGACGATGTCCGTCGGTGCACGGAAGCGCGAGACCATCCGGACCGTCATGCCGGACATAGACGTCACAACGATGACCTTGGCCCCGATGTCGATGGCCATGCCACACGTTGCGTGGGAAATGGCGTCCACGCGGTCGTGGATGACAAATTCGTTCGTGCGGAAGCGCTTGGCGTAGTCGATGTGGCGCTCCGTCTCCTCAGCGATCTCCGCCATGGTCCGCACGGTCTCCACCGGATACTTGCCCGCGGCTGACTCGCCGGAAAGCATGACGGCGCTCGTGCCGTCATAGACGGCGTTGGCCACATCAGAGATCTCCGCACGCGTCGGGCGCGGATTGTGGATCATAGATTCAAGCATTTCCGTAGCCGTGATGACGCGCTTGCCGAGCAGGCGGCACTTCGTGATGAGGTATTTCTGAATGGCGGGCAGCTCCGTGAACGGGACCTCCACACCGAGGTCGCCGCGTGCGACCATGATGCCGTCACAGACCTCGCTGATCTCCTCAATGTTGTCCACGCCCGCGCGGTTCTCGATCTTGGCGATGATGTCGATGTCCTCGCCACCGTTGGCGTGCAGGAAGCCGCGCAGATCGAGCAGGTCCTGCTTGCACGAGACAAACGAGGCCGCGACAAAATCCACGCCGTTGCGGATGCCGAACAGAAGGTCGTCCTTGTCCTGCTCGCTGAGATAGATCTGGTGCAGGACCTTGTTCGGGAAGCTCATGCTCTTGCGGTTGGAAAGCTCGCCGCCCACGACGACGCGGCAGTGCACGTCCGTCTCCGTGAGGTCCTGCACCTCGAAGATCACAAGACCGTTGTTCACGAGCACGCGGTCACCTACGGCCAGATCATGCGGCAGGCCGGCGTAATTCACGCTGACGATCGTCTCGTCGCCCTCGACCGGGCGCGTTGTGAACGTAAAGGCATCGCCGTCATGCAGCTCGATATGCCCCGCGGCAAACGTGCCGATGCGGTACTCCGGGCCCTTCGTATCGAGCATGATGGCGATCGGCAGACCAAGCTCCTCGCGCACCTGCTTGATCATGTCGATCTTGGCCTGATGCTCGGCATGGGTGCCGTGCGAAAAATTCAGGCGGGCCACATTCATGCCCGCGCGGCACATATCGGCAAACACGGCCGGGTCACTGCTGGCCGGGCCGATGGTACAGACGATCTTTGTTTTCCTCATAGCGATAATCCCCTTTCGCCGCATACCGCGGCATAAAAAAAGACAGGACGGCAGTCCTGTCCGATCCGTGTGCCGCACAGAAGCACGGCACAGCCGATCCAGCAGGAATAGGGCCCCACGACCCTATGACAGACTCCACCGCTCCTGCTGTCCCATATTCTCACGGGAATTATTGTAGCAAACATCCCCGCCGGTGTCAATTCCCGGTGCAGAACGGAGCCGCACGAATTTCGCCGTGCAGCTCCGTGATTTTTGTTAAGAATGCCCTACTTTTGATTTTTCTCAAGCCACTTGGCCAGTGCGTCGGCCATGCCGCTGTTCACAGGCTTGTCATCCTTCTGCTGCTGCAGATACTTTGCCACATCGCGCTTGCCCGCCCCGGCACTTTTGCGCCGCTCCTGGAAGGCGGAGAGCTTTTCCCGGTAGCCGCAGACGCAGGCGAACATCTGATTCTCACCCTCGCCGCGCAGCTCCATTTTCTTGAAGCAGTTCGGGCAGCGTGCGTTCGTCACCTGCGTGACGCTTTTGCGATAGCCGCACTCGCGGTCCGGGCAGACGAGCATCTCGCCGCGCTTTCCCTTGACGAGCAGCAGGAACTTGCCGCAGTCCGGGCAGGTCTTGCGCGTCTGGTTGTCGTGGGTGTATTTCGCATCGCTTGCCTTGACGGCCGCAACGAGACGCGACGCATAGGCGCGCATTTCCTCGACGAATTTTGCGTCGCGCTCCTGTCCCTTTGCGATCCGGGCAAGGCGGTCCTCCCACTGTGCCGTGAGCGCAGCCGAGCGGAGGTCCTCCGGGGCCAGCTCCACAAGCTGCATGCCCTTGGACGTCGGGACGAGCTCCTTACCGCGCCGCTCGATATAAAATGCAGAGAACAGCTTTTCGATGATGTCCGCGCGCGTGGCAGGCGTGCCAAGGCCGCTTGTCTCCGCCAGGATCTTCTGCAGGGCCTTGTCTGTGACCTGCGCCTGCGGATGCTCCATGGCCGTCAGCAGCGTCGCCTCCGTATAGCGCGGCGGAGGCGGCGTCTTGCCCACCGCAACGGACGCGCCGAGGATCGACAGCCTCTGCCCCTGCTCCAGCGCCGGGAGTGTCTGCGGCTCGTCTTCTTCCTCGTCCTCCAGCCGGAAGCTGCGGTCATAGACCCTGCGCCAGCCCGGCTCCGAGACGATGCGGCCCTTGGCCGTGAAGTCATGGTCCCCGGCGCGCAGCGTCAGCTCGACCTCCTCATAGGCACACGGCGGCATCAGCACCGCAAGGAAGCGGCGCACGACGAGGTCATAAATATTCCGCTCCGGCCCGGAAAGCTGCCACAGATCCGGGGCCTCCTCCGTGGGGATGATGGCGTGATGATCCGTGACCTTGGCATTGTTCACCAGATATCTGGTCGAAAGCGGGCGGCGGCGCATCAGCTCCTGCGCAAAGGGCTTGTAGTCCCCTGTCATCACGGCACGCAGGCGGTCCGGCAGCGTCGGAACGACGTCGTCGGAGATATAGCGCGAGTCCGTGCGCGGATAGGTCAGCAGCTTGTGCTGCTCATAGAGGGCCTGCATAAGATTCAGCGTTTCCTTTGCGGAATAGGCGTATTTTTTATTCGCATCGCGCTGCAGCTCCGTCAGGTCATAGGCCGCAGGCGGCGGCGTCATGCGGCGCATCCGGCGCACCTGCCGGATGGTGCAGGTCCCTGTGCGGCAGGCCTCGGCGATCCGCTCGGCCAGCGCGCGGTCAAATGTGCGGCTGCTTCCGTTTGCATCGCGCCAGACGGCCGTAAAGCCCGCGAGCTTCAGCCGGACGCCGTAGAACTCCTTCGGCACGAAGCTGCGGATCTCCCGCTCCCGCGCGGCGATCAGGGCCAGCGTCGGTGTCTGCACGCGCCCGGCCGAGAGCTGCGCATTGTATTTGCACGTCAGGGCGCGCGTCACGTTCAGGCCGACGAGCCAGTCGGCCTCGCTGCGCGCCTGCGCGGAGCGGAACAGATTTTCATAGTCCGCCGCCGGGCGCAGATCTGCAAAGCCGTCGCGGATGGCCTTGTCTGTCTGGGACGAGATCCAAAGCCGCTTTGCAGGCTTGTTCCAGCCCGCCTTGGCCATGATCCAGCGCGCAACGAGCTCACCCTCGCGCCCGGCATCCGTGGCGATGATGAGGCCGGTGATGTCGCTGCGCTTCATCAGGCCCTGCACCACGCGGAATTGCCGCGCCGTCTGCGGGATGACGACGAGCTTCCTATGCTGCGGGAGCATCGGCAGGTCGGCCATGTCCCACTTCTCCCACTTTTTCTCATAGACGTCCGGGTCGGCCAGCGTGACCAGATGCCCGAGCGCCCAGGTGACAACATAGCGGTCGCCTTCCAGATAGCCCTCGCCGCCGCGCCTGCAGCCAAGCACGCGAGCCAGCTCCCGGCCGACGGAGGGCTTTTCCGCCAGAACGAGCTGTCTGCCCATCAGTCGATGACGCGGACGGCCGTGATGGCCGGCTGCTCCGCTGCGGGGATCGTGCCGTTGCCGTCCGTCGGCTGCGCGTCCTTGCAGATCTGGTCGACGATGTCCATGCCGGACGTCACATAGCCGAAGCAGGCATACTGGCCGTCCAGAAAGGTCGAATCGCTCTGCACGATGAAGAACTGTGAGCTCGCGCTGTCCATGCTGACGCTGTTGCGGGCCATGGAGATCGCGCCGCGCGTATGCGACAGGTTATTTTCCACACCGTTGGCGGAGAATTCGCCCTTGATCGTCTCATCCGAGCCGCCCATGCCGGTGCCCTCGGGGTCTCCGCCCTGGATCATGAAGCCGTCGATGATGCGGTGGAAGGTCAGGCCGTCATAGAAGCCATCTTTTGCCAGCTTCAGGAAGTTTTCGACCGTGATGGGTGCGGCATCGCCGTCCAGCTCCACGGCGATGGTGCCGTAATCCTGCACCTCGATCTCCACATGGTGCTTTCCGGCCGAGCCGGACGTGTTGTCGTCCTTGCTGCAGGCAGCAAAGACGCAGACGGCCAGCGCCGCCGCAAGGATCAGAGAAAGCCAACGTTTCATGATAAATTCCTCCAGTTTTTATGTCATTTATTTCGTATGTTATCGGGTCTGGGCATGTCCCGACCGGCTGTACGCCTGCAGTTCGTGCAGGCTGCCAAAAAATAAAGTTAGCCTGTAGCGGCGGTCAGTGACCGCCCAGTCAGGGGGGATTTAACCGCAGGAGGGCACTGGTGCACCGCCGCACTCCCCTGACGTGTCATTGCGAGGAGCGAAAGCGACGCGGCAATCTCGCAGGGCCCGGCCGGATCGTGGGAAAGCGATCGGCGAAATCGTAACTGCCTGCCCGAGATTGCCACGTC
>NZ_JBBMFF010000277.1:0-4887 GCF_040096185.1 Faecousia intestinalis
ATGAACAAGATGCAGAAGCGCGGACTTCCTCTGGATTTTCCGACCATGCAGGCAAATATCATGGATGTTGCCGGTGTGCGTGTGATCTGCTCTTTCGAGGAGGATGTGTTCTTTTTGGCAAAGTGCTTAAAAGATCAGTCTGACATTGAAATCATCACAGAGAAAGATTATATTTCACACCCGAAACCAAATGGCTATCGCAGTCTGCACCTGACGATCCGGCTGCCGGTATTCTTTGCAGAAAAAGAGATCCATGTGCCGGTGGAGATACAACTCCGTACAATCGCTATGGACTTCTGGGCAAGCCTTGAGCATACCATCCGCTATAAGAAAAACTTGCCGATAAATGCTGAAATCGAAACCGAACTGAAAGAGTGCGCCGATTCCAGCAGAGAGTGGGACAGTAAAATGGAGCATCTACTGCACATTTTAACATAATGCGTCAGATATAAAAGAAAAAGCACTCATTTTGATGCTTGCCTTTTGATATTGGTATCATATTTTGATAAGGCTAATCCGCCAAACTGAATACTGACTGGGGCAAGGTTGAACAGACCTTGCTCCTTTTTGTGCAGCTAAAAGGTCAGCCTCATAGGCAGATCATTATCTCCGACAGAAATTTTTTCATTTTTTGCAAAAGTGGTACCCAAAATCTGGAGCCGCCTTGTATCTTATAGCAAACGACAAAGAGGTGGCGAATCATGGATACAACGGCCAACACCCTGGCGGTCTACCGGAAAGAGGTCAAATACTTAATCTCCCTGCTCGATTCCGTGATGCGCAAAGGTGTGTCCTGCGTAGGGCATCGAATGTACCGCTCTAAATCGCCAGAAACGGGAAAAGTCCTGCGCTGCGTCCCATGCGCAATGCAAGGCAAAGGACGGTTCAACTCGGAGTAGAGGCGGAATTATTCACAAGTCTCTGCTATAATTCTACTTGATAGAGTTTGGTTTGGTTCAATGTTATTCTGCGTTGCTTGAGGCAACGCAGTCTTCCGCACTATAATGAGAGTGCAAAGGAGGAAGCCACTATGTTTCAAGACAACCTAAAAGCACTTCGTAAGGAAAAAGGAATCACGCAAGAGGAACTGGCAGCACGATTGAATGTCGTGAGGCAGACCGTTTCAAAATGGGAAAAAGGTCTTTCCGTTCCCGACTCGGATCTGTTAATAAAGCTGGCGGAGATTTTGGATGTCCCTGTAAGCCGATTGCTCGGATCCAAAATTGAAGCAGAAACGAAGCCCGACGCTTTGGCAGAGCAGCTTTCGCGGATCAACGAGCAGCTGGCTATCAAAAACAGACGGGCGAAGAGAGTATGGAAAGTATTCGCCTTTATTATCGGCGGCATTATTGTGATGTACATCCTGGGCATAATTGCTTTTACCGGTCTCACTGCTCATCCGGCCCAGTCCAATACCGAAGAAACTTCACAAGTCATTGTTGGAACGGAAACAGATACTTAAAAACTCAAATCGTTTGTGCAGCAACCATCTTCCCAAAAACGCAAAAACATCCCGCACTATGCGTCCTGGAAACGCACGGTGTGGGATGTTTATCCTATTACGCAGCTTTTGTCAAATACGCACTCCCGGCGGCTAAGTTCACGCGGTCAACGTCATATCCTGCGTTGTAGATGGTGTTGGACAGCGGTCTCTCCTGCATCCGGTAGTCGTGCACGCAATCCGTGAGTGTCCAGCGGGCCGGGCTGCTCCAGAAAAAAGCAGACTTCGCCAGTAGGAATTTGCACTTTTTGACGATTACCTCTTCCAAATTGAGCAGTTCTGTTGTATAGTCTGAATTA
The DNA here is from genome assembly GCF_040096185.1 of Faecousia intestinalis. Taxonomy (NCBI): domain Bacteria; kingdom Bacillati; phylum Bacillota; class Clostridia; order Eubacteriales; family Oscillospiraceae; genus Faecousia; species Faecousia intestinalis. The sequence goes on from NZ_JBBMFF010000277.1 coordinate 1,801, forward strand.
GGCATAGTGACTCTCCTTTGGATGTGGTAGTGGTGTACTCAAAGGATTTTGTCTCTATGCTCAACTTTTTTCGCAAGAACGGGGCCGGGAAGAGAGCCAGACCCCCAACATTTTTGATGGAATCCACTTTACTAAAGCTTTAAAAAATCTCCCAATCTTTTCCCCGTCTCTGCGTGAAACACCATAGAAAGAAGGCATTGTCATGTGGATCCTGTTTGCATTTGGTTCGGCGCTTTTTGCCGGGCTGACATCCATTCTGGTAAAATGCGGCATCCGGAAGACGGATTCCGACACGGCCACGGCCATCCGGACGATCGTGGTCCTGCTGTTTTCGTGGCTGATGGTGGCCATCGTCGGCTCCGCGCCGACCATCACCGGCCTGAGCGCGAAGACGTGGGTCTTTCTGATCCTCTCGGGCCTCGCGACCGGCGCGTCGTGGCTGTGCTATTTCCGCGCGCTGCAGCTCGGCGACGTGAACAAGGTCGTTCCCATCGATAAATCGAGCACCATCCTGACGATCGTGCTGGCGTTCCTCTTCCTGAGCGAGGGCATCACCTGGCTCAAGGGCGCGGCCGTCGTGCTCATCGCCATCGGCACGTTCCTGATGATCGAGAAAAAGGCAGTCACCGGAAACAAGGCCGAACGAAAGAGCTGGCTGGTCTATGCCATCCTCTCCGCCGTGTTCGCCAGCCTGACCTCCATCCTCGGCAAGGTCGGCATCGAGGGCGTGGAGTCCAACCTCGGCACGGCCATCCGCACGGGCGTCGTGCTCGTGATGGCGTGGCTCATTGTGTGCGTCAAGGGCAAGCAGCACACGCTGAAGGAGGTCCCGAAGAAGGAGCTCGGCTTCATCTGCCTGTCCGGCCTTGCGACGGGCGGTTCGTGGCTGTGCTACTACAAGGCGCTGCAGGACGGGCTTGCCAGCGTGGTCGTGCCCATCGATAAGCTGAGCATTCTGGTCTCCATCGCATTCTCCGCCGTCGTGTTCCATGAGCGGCTGTCCAAAAAGGCCGCGCTCGGCCTTGTGCTGATCGTTGCGGGCACCCTCATGATGATTTTCTAACCTTTTCCCGATTTCATTTCCCATGCTGCATACAAGAGACAGAACGGCAGGCATTCGACGAGCTCATCCGCTGCATTCCTGGCGTGTACTGATTTCTGCCGCGCTCCTCTGACATCTGACCACAGCCCCTGAACAAACTGCACGGGAACGGTCTCATTCTTCAGGCCGTTCCCGTGCAGTCCTCCAAGGTTTGGGAAAAGCCGGAAAAATGTTTGCGCTGCGGGGCAGATTGCGTTATACTAGGGCCGCAATCGAGATGTTTTTGAATTGAGAGGAGAAATTCCGCATGAGATCCGCAGAAAGCAAGCGGCTCGACATGCTCCACGGCCCGATCTGGAGCAAGCTGCCGCAGTTTGCCCTGCCGGTCGCCGCAACAGCCATTCTGGAACAGCTGTTCAACGCCTCCGACATTGCCGTTGTCGGCAACTTCACCGGCGCGGACAAGACCATTGCCGTCGCCGCCGTCGGCGCAAACAGCGCGCTCATCGCGCTCATCGTCAACCTGTTCATCGGCATCGCCCTCGGCGCGAATGTCGTCATCGCAAACGCCGTCGGCCGCGGCGACCGCGAGGCCGTGCAGAAGGCCGTGCACACGTCCATCGTATTCTCGCTGCTGGGCGGCATCGTCGTCGCCGTTCTCGGTGAGCTGGCTGCGGCCGCCCTGCTGCGTACGCTGCATGTGCCGGACGACGTGTTTCCGCAGGCGCTGCTGTATCTGCGCATCTACCTGATGGGTATGCCGGTCATCCTGCTTTATAACTTCGAGGCGGCGATCTTCCGCAGCGTCGGTGAGACGCGCGTGCCGCTTGTGGCGCTGGCGATGTCCGGTGTGCTGAACGTGCTGCTGAATCTGTTCTTCGTAGCCGTGCTCCATATGACCGTCAACGGCGTGGCCATCGCGACCGTCATGGCCAATGCCTTCAGCTCGGCTCTGCTGTTCCGCCGCCTGCTGCGCTCCGGCAAGGACATCCGCCTCGAGCCGCGCAACCTGCGCATGGACGGCCGCAGCCTGTGGATAATCCTGCGCATCGGCCTTCCCGCCGGGCTGCAGAGCGCGGTGTTCGCCATTTCCAACATCGTCATCCAGTCCGCCATCAACAGCCTCGGCAAGGTCGTCATGGCTGCCTCGAGCGCAGCCTGCAACATCGAGGTCTTCGCCTATGACGTGATGAACTCCTACAATCAGGCCTGCACGACGTTCGTCGGCCAGAACTACGGCGCGGGCCAGATCCGCCGCTGCCGCAAAACGCTGTACCTCTGCCTGATCGAGGACGCCGTTTCGCTCGGCGCGACCGTCGCGCTGGTGCTGCTGACGGGCCGCTTCCTGCTGTCCATCTTCAACAACGACCCGCAGGTCATCGCGCTGGGCTACGACCGGCTGAAGATCGTGTTCTTCGCCTATATCTTCTCGCTTCTGTATGAGGTCATGTCCGGCTATCTGCGCGGCTTCGGCATCTCGCTCGTGCCCGCCGCGCTCACGGCCCTCGGCGTGTGCGGCATCCGCATTGCTTGGATCCACTTTGCCTTCCCGCAGCACCCCACGCTGCAGACCATCATGACGTCCTATCCGGTCAGCTTGTCCGCCACGGCGCTGATGATCTTCATTGCCCTGCTGTGCTACCGCCCGGCGCGCAAGCACGCCGCCATGGAGCGTGAACCCGCCCCGGCAGGGAAATAATTTCAAACAATATTGTAGCGGCGCTCATTGAGCGCCATGGAGGCTGGCAATATTTGCGGCATGAATTCTATGGTGCGAGGTTCCCAAGTTTGTCATTCCGAGGAGCGAAGCGACGTGGGAATCTCCTGCAGCCGGTTACGTTTTCGCCGAGGCCTACCTGCTATCCAACATGGTACTGCGAGATTGCCACGTCGGCCTACGGCCGCCTCGCAATGACAAGCCTGAAAGCCTGTACGTTCAACGGAGCGGCCGGAAATATGCAATTGCCCAAGGCGCTCACTACCCGCAAGGGGCACGCCGCATCCGTAAGGCGGCAAAGCCGCCAACGGCTGCGCAGTGAGCGCCG
>NZ_JBBMFF010000278.1:0-795 GCF_040096185.1 Faecousia intestinalis
AGGGCCTGGGGGCTGGTGTCGGCGGCGGTATCACAATGTGATACAGTTCCGAATTCGGTAATACATTTTCGTAATACGTCCGATTTGCTGCATTCTTGGCGCTTTGCTTCATCTTCTAATAGTTTTGCCTGTTCATCGGTCAATCTCACGACCTGCGAAACCGTATACTGTGCCATTTTTTACCCTCATTTTCGGTATCACAAATGTATTGATGATTGTATTCCATCGGTGTTACAGCCGTCCACCTCAATGCCTAATCTGGCATAACCTCGAACGTAGGGCAACATACCATTTTGGCGTGTTCCGAGCCGAAAAGGAGGCATCATGACCGAGGTGGAGAGCCGCGAAGCCCAGGAGATCGCTTGCCGTCTTGTCGGATGGGGTGAGGCCCTGGCGATGGAGGCCGAGCGAGGCGGCGACCACTCCGCGCTCATTGCTATGGTTTCTGATGACCTTCACGAGCTGGCTTGTCGGCTTGGGGAGTTGGCCGACGGTTTGCGGCCCTGAACTGGGAATAGTACGCCTTAAGGCGGGTAAAGAACAAAAAATTTTCAGGTTGATTGTGGGCGGATAAGCACTGTGGATTTATGGAAAACGAAACCCACGTTTCCCACAAACCCACAGTGCCAATACAGTAGCCCACTGGCTACTAGTGAGGGCGAATTAGGGCGCAGCTCGCCCGCCTGCCTGCTCGATTCCAACGGTGCCAAACCGCGCGCGCACCCATCCCTTGCGCCTCTGACCTGGTATTTCCCTGCTTCTCCTGCCGTTTAGGCCGCTCCTGCGGTCTGTCGG
>NZ_JBBMFF010000279.1:0-757 GCF_040096185.1 Faecousia intestinalis
GCAAACGATGCAGTAGCAGCCAGCCGATGCACCCATAGTGGCAGCGATGCGCAATAGGTTGTCGAATTCATCCCGCTGCTTTTTGTCGGTCAGCATGGCTCGGCAACTCACGTATTCATCGATGAAGAGCAGGGATATATGCATGCCCACATCCCACCACCGCACAGCTTCGCCGCGCTCCTCTGACAGCTCGTTCAGGTAGTTTTGCCGACGTATGCGCAGGTCATTAAACGATCTCATAGCCTCGATGACTGGGGCCATATCGCCCTCGATGGTGGGGGCCGCCGCACCTGGAAGCGTGGACAGCTCGGCGCGCTTGGGGTCGATGATAGCAACGCGCGAGCCGTGATCATCGGCACCATGGGCCAGTACCTGCAAAAGCATGGCGATAATGCCGTAGGTCTTTCCAGAGCGGGTGCGACCAGCCACTAAGATGCTCTGGGAGGTGCGCAGGTCGATGGATGTACGCTGATCTACCTTAATCAGATAGGGGGATTCGGCGCACAGATCGGCCACGGTCTCGGCCCGTATGCTCCAATCTGCGTCCGCATCTTCAATAGTAAGGTCAACGAAAGACCCTGCCTCATCGGCACAATGAGAAGCGATCATATAACGAGCGTAGCGGCCCGATAAGCACGCAGATATAGCCGATATGGCAGTTTCCAGGCGCTCGGGCGTGGTGCCAGCGGCACTAACACGAACGCTATACGTCCCTGGGCCACTCTCGCGGCGGCAAGATACCGTGGGCATCCTCTGC
>NZ_JBBMFF010000280.1:0-23094 GCF_040096185.1 Faecousia intestinalis
CTGCTTTCGCCCCTGCCGGAGGCCAAAAAGATCAGTAAGCCGTATGCGCGCAAGTGTCCGTGGCGCGAAGGTAGCCTGCTGGCTTATCAGATTTTAAGTCCGGACATGAAAAATTCACCGTACTATCAGAAGTATGTTCTCCTACGTGTGGTCGATATCTGGCGGCGACCAGTCGTGCGGCTTGCCCCGACGGCGCGTTATAGTGAATCCATGTGTATCGGCCTGTACGGCTGGTGGGGCGATCAAATACCGGATGCCGCTATTGTGAAGGGCCTGAAATTTGTTCCAATGGATACCGTCGGTCCAACTCAAATGTGGTGCGTCTTTAGTTGGGGTTTACATCGCGGAGAAAAGCCGCAGATTACTTTGATAGAAGAAGATCTGGCGTGGAAAAGGGAGGATTATCCGTTCTTTAATACGGATTGTAAGCTTTGCACATATACAGACTATGCACCATTTGATATAGATTTATGCCGTATTATACTGCCAAATTTATAACTGATAACAGTAACATACTTACTGCAGATACGCTGAGCAGCTTTACGACGCCGCAAACCGCCTGTCCGCGCAGGGCTGGACGATCGGCGGGACGAGCTACCGCGAGTCGTATGCCTACGACGCGTCAGACGGCAGCCTGACCACGCTGAACACGGCCGTCGGCACGAAGATCGGCTACAACTACGACGCGCTCAAGCGTCTGCGCAGCCGCGCAATTTATCAGGGCAGCACGCCGCTGTTCGAAAACCGCTACGCTTATGCCACGCAAAGCGGCAATCAGAGCACGGCGCTCGTCGAATTCTTCAACTACCGCCTTGCCTCGGACGACGGAAACGGCGACATCATCGTCGGCTACCAGTACGAGTACGACAAGGGCGGCAACATCACGGACATCAAGGCCGAGGTCGACGGCGCGCTGATCCCGCTGGAGCATTACGAGTACGACGAGAAGCAGGGCCAGCTCAAGACGGCCATCCGCTATGAAAATGGCGAAGAAGCCGACAGATGGACCTATTCCTATGACACGGCAGGCAACATCCTGTCAGAGGACCATGAGGGCACCGTGAGCGAGCTGCACGAGTACGCCTACGAAGACGGCCGTTGGGGCGACCTGCTGACCTCCGTCGACGGCATCGACCTCGAGTACGACGGCAGCGGCAACCCGACGCTTTACGCGAATGGGACGGAGCTGCTCTGGAGCATGGAGTGGCAGAACGGCCGCCAGCTCAGCCGCGCGTCCACCGAGCGCGACAGCACGACCGAGGACGTCCTCGACTTTGCCTACGACGCAAACGGCATCCGCACGAGAAAGACCGTTACGCGGAATACCTACCGTCCTGTTCAGACTTATAAAGTTACTTTCATGGCCGATGGAAAGACCGTCAAGACCATGAACGTCACGGAAGGCTACACCCTCAAGGACAGCGACTACCCGGCCGTCCCGACCAAATCAGGCTATAGCGGAGCATGGAAGCCATATACCGCAGCGATTCATAACGATATAACGATCAATGCAGTATATACGGCGCTCAAAACGAAGCATACAGTCATATTCTTCGCGGATGGTAAAGCGCTGAAAACCATGCAGGTAGACAATGGGTACACGTTGAAAGCCAGTGACTACCCCTCCATTCCGGAAAAAGATGGGTATACCGGCAGGTGGGATACCCGCGTAACGCGGATCACGAAGGATACGGCCATCTACGCCATTTATTCCAACAATTCCACGCATACGGTAACATTTATCTTTGCCGAGGTGGAGCGCAACACCCTGACTGTTGCAGATGGATACATTTTAAAGGACAGTGATTACCCGGTTCCGCTGATACCGAGTAAGGATCCGTCAGCCGTCGCAGTTTGGGAAAAATACACCTCGCCGATCCACGAGGATATTACCGTGCGCGGAAATTGGCAAGGCAGTGCAGTCCTTCCGACAGAACCCAGTTATCCGGATGAGATCATGTCCGGCGGAAAGGGCGAGCCTGTTGAGGCGGACGAGCCGGAGGAGAATGGTGCGGAACCCTACAGTGCGGGAGCGATGGACGAAGCGGACACCATAACGCATGACTATCTGACCCAAAGCGGCAGGGTCGCAAGGGAAACGATCCGGCAGAGTGTCGGCGGAACGGTTCTGAAAACGGAAACTTTGGATTTCTTCTATGACGAATCCGGAAGACCGTTTGCGTTCAATTACTCTGTCGACGGGGGTATTGCAAGCACCTATTATTACATCCTCAATCTGCAAGGTGACGTGGTCCAGATCATTGACGCAAATGGCGTCATGCAGGCAGAGTATGTCTATTCCCCGTGGGGCGAGATTATCTCCGCGGAGGGCGATCTAGCCGAGATCAACCCGCTCAGGTATCGCGGATATTATTATGATAGTGAAACGGGATTCTATTACCTGCAGAGCAGATACTATGACCCGGAGAATCATAGGTTTATCAATGCGGATACCTATGCCAGCACAGACTCGAGCGATGCCATTTCCTGCAATGTGTTTGCGTATTGCCTGAATGATCCCGTTAACCGAAGCGACTCCGACGGCAATAAAAGCCTTAAAGATATTGCAAAGAGTGCTATAAAAGGATTTGTGAAACATGTCGTAAAGCCTGTAAATAACTGGACTGCAAAGCAAATATCAAAATTAGATTTTACATATTCCACCGGATTGGGCCTTTCCGGCTCCTTCGGAATATGGAATATGAGCGGGCAGCTTGGCCTGTCGATTGACAGCGGCGGGAATGTGGAGATGCAGTATACGGTTGGCGGTGCTGTTACAACGGGGTCTGGTGTATCGCTAATGAATTATCAGACGATAACCAACGCGCCGAATGTAACAAACCTGCACGATGATGGATATCAAGTGGGAGCTTCTGTAGGGGTCCCAATTTATAATATCCCGGCTGCGGCTGGAGCAGATATAAATATCATTCCGGATACGGACGCAAACCGCACATATTACGGTTTTACGAGCGGTGCTGGATTAGGTACACCCGGAATGGAGGCTCATGTAGGTTGGTCCACGACTCGTCCGGTCAAGGGTATAAAATTTAATATAAATGAAATTTTCAATTCGTTTTACGATAAGATATTGGGGTGGTAACATGCAGAGAGAATCTGTGGAGATCTTCAGGCTAGGCCGGATCATACTAATTATCCTAGCCGCAAGTTGTTTATTTACAATGTATGGAGCGGCGCTCGACAAGGGTTTTCTGCCTGAGGAAATTCCATCCGAACAAAAGGAATCCTTATTGGAACGGCTGGACGTGCAGTTATTTTATGAGGCCCCGCCCGCGAAGCCCATCGAGTGCTTTGCCGTCAGCGAGTCGGAGTTCGTTGCGATCGGCATCACCTATGACCCCTATCGCGAGGAGGAATCGGGATATCGCCCTAACAGGTTCGTTGCCGTCTATAATGCGCAGGGCGAATTCCAGTATGGTTTGACATTTTCCCATACTGGTGGCTTCGAATTGGATTGGGATCAGGGAAATCTGCTGATTTATTTGGATAGAAGCGGAATTCTGGTATCCATAAACGGTGACGGAGTGTGCACAGATGCCTACAAAGTGCCAACTACACAGGAGGGAAACGCCTATCTGCAGACACTGCAGTCCTCTCATCAGACCCGTAATGGAAAAGAATTCTGCCTCGAAAAGGAATCCGGCACAGTGAACTATTCCAGAGCAGTCGTAAAAACAGACAGCGGCACGACGATCATCTATGATGCGACCGACGCGTCTTCGCAGCAGGCAGTCTGGCTTGCAATGTACTTTGGGGCGCTGCTCGTGGCGGTAGTGGTAGGCCTTATCATTACGATGAAGAGACTTAGACAAGCCAGAAAATAGATGACACCTGCTAGAGATGAAACTTTCGCCTTTAGCAGGTTCCGCATAACCTACAGAAAGGAAGTGTCCTTTTGCGCCGAACAAAGCTCATTTTCCCGCTGATCCTTCTTTCCCTAGAGGATGGCTTTGACGTGGTCGACTCCGAACCGACGAATGTGTTTAATAACCACCCGGTATATAGGTTTAGTGATCCATATAAGTTTCTCCGTAACAATCACGGTGTTGTTGCTGTCAGTATTTTTATCTATCAAGGAGGTTAACCATGAGCGCATCAGGAAAACGCCTTTTGGCCGCCTGCATTTTTGCGCTGTGCTCGATTCCCGTCCTGATCGTGTATACCTGGGTGTTCACGCCGGATCTGATCCCACATGAAGGCATCTGGTACTGTGAAGAGCTGGACGCGACATGGGACCTCAATACATCATCCGGAACGATTCAGGTGAATGGGAAACAGGAAGCATTTGTTTCGCTGCACCAGTTCTATTGCAATCTGTTTTATTTTGAGACTGAAGATAGAAAAACCGTGTTCTATGGTGAAGTTGTACGTGCTGCACGCAGCAAAATTGTCGTACAGGATACGGATAGTGGAGAAAAATACATTTTCCTCCGACAGGATACGAAAGGAGAGCAGCCATGAATCCGAGATACCGCAGCCGGGTCGGGGCGCCGCCGCAGCTGGCGGCGGACGCGGCAGCATCGGCCATTTATTGTGCAATGCCGTTTCTGGTGGTACATTATCTGGGAGACTGGCGGCTCACGCCCCCGTGGCTGGTCCTCCCGGCAGGGATGCTGGCCGTTACCCTGTATTGCCTGATCCGGGAGCTGGCCGCGGTGACGATCGCGGATGGGAATATCTGCCTGCATCGTCTTGGCTTCAAGGTCACGGAGTTCCCGCTGGAAGAGCTGTGCTCCGCAAAACTCATATTCAAAAACGGCCAGTGCAGTCGGGTCTATCTCTCTGTGCACGAGGAAACCGATCTCCGGCGGGCGCTCAGAACCGCCAATCGCCGTGGAGGGAAAAGCATTCAGTTCGCAGCAACAACGAAGCGGTTGGAGCAGCTGACGAAACTGGTCTTGCTGCAGCCGTGTGATTATCCGGGAAAAAGGAGAGCGGAATAAACGCCTGCCGATGCAAGTCAATGCAATCGTTCATCTATTGCAGGTTCATCCTGAGAAAGCGATAAGGAGCAACAACATATGGGCGGGCATTTGTGCAATGATTGGCGCATTACAAATCAAATGAATTATTTATTTCGGGCAAGACTGATAAAAACAACATTTTCTGAATCCTCTCACAGCGACCATGAGCACTGCGAATTCTGCTTCGCCAAGTTCGGAAATGCCGAGGGATTATTGCAGTCCGGCTATTGTACACTGGATAAATACCATTGGGTCTGCGACGAGTGTTATCGTGACTTCCATGCACAATTTGAATGGACTGTCCTTGATGAAAGCCACGATTCTCCGAGTGAGTTGCGCTAAAGATGAAACTTTCATCTTTAGCAGGTCCGCCCCATCCCACAGAAAGGAAGTGACCCCTTGAACCAGACAGAACTCCTGTTCCCGCTGATCTTTATTTCTCTGGAGGACGATAGCAGCATTGTCATCCCGCCGCAGCCGACCAGTCCCGGAGGCAAGCGCGATGGCATTGCTTTTGCAATATTATAGCTTATTATTTTTCTGCAACGAGGCTTTCTGTATGTATAACAAAGAACAAATTGATTCGGAATTCATGAAAACACATGGATTCCGAAAAAAGGGAACGGCTTTCTTTCGTGTATTGGCCAGTGAGATTTTGCAGGTCGTAAAGACTGAAAAGGGGCGAGGCGGAGCTGAGATACAATTTGGCGTGTTCTCTCTGTATTCGGAATTGCTGCCGCAATGGCTGACTTCCTCCGGCTGTATTCCGCGATACCACGTTATCGCTTTTCTTGGCAGACGCTCGGTTCTGTCGCTAGATCCGAGCGGCCGGGTCGAGATAATTGGGATGAAGGAGCAACTTGATATTTTTTATCAGAAAGCCGTTCCGTGGCTGGATTCTATCATAACGCAGGAACAGTTATGCGATGGACAGCTGATTATGGATACATGCGCCGGAGGAAAGTATCTTTGGAACGATATGCTCAAATTTGCTCCGTTCTTGAAAATCCGGGACTGGCAATGCGCGGAAATGGTTCTTTCTGCGATTCTGGAACAGCACGGGTTTACGGTCAGCACACTGCAGGTCGATACAGGTTCCTGTAAATCGGATACTTGGAAGAATGCGTTTGGGCTATACAATGATGATATAGAACTGTTTCGAAGATTTCCGAGATGCAAACAAAAGACCACCGGTGATTTGCACAAAGAATTCATTTTAGAAAAAGTCCGCGCACGAGATGAAGCTTGGGCGGAAAGCTATTTGGAGGAAATCTATCAGAAAAATAGGAAACTGCTCCGAGAAGCAAGGATCATATAATACCAGCTAAAGATGAAACTTGCATCTTTAGCAGGTCTGACCTACAGATAATGAATAGGAAGTGACACCTTGAACCAAACGAAATTCTATTTCCCACTGATCTTTATATCGCTGGAGGACGAGCCGTGGGAGCCGATCGAGCCGAATCCGAATGCGTCCCCGGAGGACGATTCGGACGTTGCAGCGCAGGATCTGTCTCAGTCCGACTGGACGCTTGCCTCGACCGAGACTGTGACGCATGACTATCTGACCCAAAGCGGCAGGGTCGCAAGAGAAACGATCCGGCAGAGTGTCGGCGGGACGGTTCTGAAAACGGAAACTTTGGATTTCTTCTATGACGAATCCGGCAGACCGTTTGCTTTTAACTACTCCGTTGACGGCGGTATTGCAAGCACCTATTATTACATCCTCAATCTGCAAGGTGACGTGGTCCAGATCATTGACGCAAATGGCGTCATGCAGGCAGAATACGTCTACTCCCCGTGGGGCGAAGTGATTTCTGCCGAGGGCGGTCTGGCCGAGATCAATCCGCTCAGGTATCGCGGATATTATTATGATTCCGAGACGGGGTTCTACTATTTGCAGAGTAGGTACTATGACCCGGAGAATCATAGGTTTATCAATGCGGATAGTTATGCGAGTACGGGGCAAGGATTTCTTGGCGTAAATATGTTTGCATATTGCAATAATTTACCTGTAATACTCCATGATTCTAACGGCGAATTTCCGAGTCTATTGATTGTCATCCCAATTGTGATTATTGCTGGACTGCTTGGTGGTTGCGAATCGGAGATGGAAAAAAAGTGGCCAAAAGAAGGCCATTATAAATACAAGCCTCGCGGTAGTAGTTCAATGGATGATAATTGCTATAGCTATGCGTTCGACTACAATGGCGTCTGCGATCCTGGAGACTCATCTGGTGTCAGCTCGAGGTTGGATGATGCTGGCGGTGAACCTCACTATAATCTAGGAAGCATAAAAGAAGGGGTCTTGGCTGATGCAGCAGTACGAGGTAAGAATGTAAAATATCTTCCGAACGAATATATTAATTACAAAATTCCAGACGGAGCATATTTGATTGCTTGTAAAATTTCGAGCGATGCAACGGACTATCACTTTGCCGTGATGTTGTCAGATGGTATTTGGATCGATAAGCCGGGCATCGGCGAGACCAGATATGGTGCTATTGACGGATTTGCAAATACTTGGACTATCGGTGACATAACGTATGCGGGAGATACAATGTATTTCCTCTACACCCCATAAATCAATGGGATGTAATAGGAGGAATACATTATGAATAATTGGATCAAACGGCTCTGCACTGCTGCGTTTTTTCCGGCGGCCCTGACCTGCATACTTCTGGCGCTCTGGCTGTTTCCGCCTGCGGTCCCGGTCGACAATATTACACCTGCGGAGGATATCATTTCGCGCGAATATAGCTTGGAGCGGCTGCTTCTCACAAAAGCAATCTTTGATGTCCGGCATGGCTTTGAGGAAGTTACTGCGCAGCAGCTTGCGCGGGAAACCGGAGTCCTGCTGGAATGCAGGAGGCAGATTACAGAGCGGCAATACTATTATGTTGTGGAAGGGTGCGGCTATCAATGCTTTCTCTTCGCTGATGAAGACGATATTCTGTATGATGCTATGATTTTCGGCGGCTTTGCTTCGCAGGCGGATGTCAAGGATATAATCGCTGACCTTGAGAACGTCGGGATCGACATGACGGTCGATGAAACATCGCAGTTTTATCTGCGGGATAATTATCGCGTGGTAAAGCATGTTCCGGGGATCGATTATCTGTATTTTCCTCTTGCGGACGGCGTGATGATCATGAGTCGGCCAACCTTGTACAACCATGAGGCTGAGCCGCAGTATTACTTCTACAGCGATGCGGATTGGCCTGCTGCTGAGGCGGAATGGAAAGACCGATACGGGATGTCATGGAGCAATCCATATAATATTCTGCCGATCGATAAGACCGCGTGGCCTAAATAAGGCGGCAGCATTGATTCGATGCAGAACCTGCTAAAGATGAAACTTTCATCTTCAGCAGGTCCGCCCCACAGACTACAGAAAGGAAGTGACCTTCTTGCGCCAAACGGCACGCTATCCCTTACGGACAATCCTTTCTGCCGAGAACTGCCATCGGGCCACCGCCGACTGGCAGTGCGCCGTGGGGACCATCGTGCCGAAGGAGAGCGGCAAAACGATCCGGCGGATCATTGTCTACTGCGCGTTCGACCACAATTCCGGCACGGCCCGGTTCGACAACCTCTCCCTGCGGCAGGAGCCGGTGCAGACCTACTCCTATAACGCCGACGGCAACGTCACCGCCGCCACGCAGACCGGCACGGGCACGGAAAAGGCGGGCTACACCGGCGCGTGGCAGCGTTATACCGCCCCGGTGCACAGCAATGTAACGGTTAGCGCAACATACACGAAGATCACGACATATTACACGGTCACCTTCGTGGCGGATGGCTTCACGGTCAAGACCATGCAGGTCTACAGCGGCTACATACTCAAGGACAGCGATTACCCGAGCGTTCCGGAAAAGCTGGGCTGCGATGGACACGGTCACAAGTGGCGTGTTTTCCCGGATAACAGAATTGATTTTGTAAAATAATGAGTACCAATGATTGGAGTATAACTATGCAAGAAAACTGGTATGACTGGGCTGTTAGAACGAAGGACTATCTGCACAATGCAACGCTTTCCCCGCGGCAATTTGACGCGGAGAAAACGGACCATGTCCACTGCGAGATTTGTTGGGCAAAATTCAGCAAGCGTTCCGAGGATCTGCATTTCGGCTATTATGAAGAGAAAAGCAATAGTTGGATCTGCGAAGAGTGCTTTCAAAGCTTTGGCGCATTATTTCATTGGCAACTAAAATAATGTCCATAATTTTTGAGATGCTTGTAAAAGTCATTTCTAAGCAGTCCATAGCAATGGCAGGAAATAGCCTTATTCGGCTTTCTACATTAAAATGACACCTCGGTGCTAGTCAGAACGGCAAACCTGCTAAAGGCGAAACCTTCATCTTTAGCAGGTACACCAAAAACGAACAGGCAGGTGATACATTTGCAGCAAACCAGATTTTTCTTTCCTATGATTTTCCTTTTGGGCGAGGAGGCAATTCCGAAACGGATTGGCTACACAGGTTTGTGGCCGAAAACAGGCGCGATCCATGGACTTGTTAATGGGGTCGTTCCTAATGAAGCGGTAAGAAGAGTTGCTATGATACCTTCGCAAAAAGAAAAAACGCCGTGGAAATTAATTTTTGTAGCGATGTTCAGTTTGTAGAGAAGGGGTGCAGAGCAACATGAAGAAAACAAGAAGCAAAAACTTGCGCTCCTTCCTTTTCCTTCTCCTTGCAGCAGCTGCCTGTCTGGTCTTCTTCCACTACAATAATCGAGTAATTCTTTATAACGTCCCGGGCGACGTTGCGGAAATTGGGGCGCATCCGGCTAACAACCGTCAGTATCGGGCAACTGTATGGATGGGAGTACATGCAAATGAATTATATTTTTATACCCGTACAGAGCTGCTCGTAAATCGGACAAAATACGGAGGGAAGCTGTGCATATTTAAAGATGAAACTGCTTGCAATATATCAAGGCTGTCTTACGATACAAACAATGTGAGGATAATGGGGCAAAGCGGGAAATACCTATATTATTGGGCTAATAAGCAGGAAAATAATTATTCGCTTTACTGTTATGACCTGTCAACGAATACAAAACAGGCAATATATCGAGGTGATCCGCATGGTAAGAAGACCAGCTATTTCGCAGAAGACGGCACCTGCTATTTCCCGCTGGAAGTCGAACATCCCGAGGATGTACCACAGTTTGTTCATGTCTCCGGAACTGAAGTTTTGGAAGTATGTCCGCTTACAAAGGGATATCCCCTTGGAGATAGAACATACGAGGTGGTAGCCGGATATGGCGATGTCGAAGCAGAACGAATTTTTTGCAAAGACCGTGACGGAATAACAACAGAGTTAACATTTGAAAAGTGTCGCGCGAGTACGCGCGCAATCATCCCATGTGCCGGGGGACTTTTGATTCACAATGATCGCTTGTCAACAATGCTCTACTACATTTGCGATGATGGAGAGATGACGCTGCTGTTTTCCTTGCCATGTCTTGCATCACAAAGCTCTGTTCAAACCTGCGGCTCGACTGTCTATCTTTCTGTAAAACGCTATGTGTCACTCGGTGAAATTGGCATGCGCCGCCTTGAAAACGACACAGAGGAAGGAACGTGGCGTATTGACCTGAAAGACGGGACGAAGGAAAAGATAAACGATTATATTTTCTGCGGAATGTATAATTTTGATGACACCTGTATTTATTGCTGCGATGAGGATGGGAATATCTACCGGATGGAGCTGGATGGCGAGGTATCTCCTATTCTAGTGAGGAATAACTAAGCGGGGAATTGTTCTGCTTACCGGGCGGGAGGGGCAAAACCTGCTAAAGACGAAACTTTCATCTTTAGCAGGTCCCCAATAACCCACAGAAAGGAAGTGACCCCTTGAACCAGACAAAACTCCTGTTCCCACTGATCTTTATTTCTCTGGAGGATGAGCCGTGGGAGCCGATCGAGCCAAATCCGAACGCGGCCCCGGCGGAAGAGCCGGTTGCCGCGGAGCCGGGCTTGTCCGAATCCGACTGGACGCTTGCCTCGACTGAGACCGTGACGCATGACTATCTCACGCAGAACGGCAAGGTCGCGAGAGAAACGATCCGGCAGGACGTCGGCGGTACGGTTTTGAGCACAAAAACGCTGGACTTCTTCTACGATGATTCTGGCCGACCGTTTGCGTTCAATTACTCTGTTGACGGCAGCGACTTTGAGACATATTACTATATCCTCAACCTGCAAGGTGACGTGGTCCAGATCATTGACGCAAATGGCGTCATGCAAGCAGAGTACATCTATTCCCCGTGGGGCGAGATAATCTCTGCGGAGGGCGATCTGGCCGAGATCAACCCGCTTAGATATCGCGGGTATTACTATGATTCTGAGACGGGGTTCTACTATTTGCAGAGCAGATATTATGACCCCGAGAACCATCGTTTCATTAATGCGGACACAGAATCCAGCACTGGACAGGGGTTCATCGGAACAAATGCATTTGTATATGTTCTCAACAATCCGGTTGCCTTGGCAGATAGTGGCGGAGATAAGGCGGATATCACTATTTGGTCCCATCGAAAGACAAAATATACAGAGAATTATATTATTACCATGACGGCAGAAATGGTTATTGAAACGCCTATGTTCGACAAGATGACCGCTAAAGTGTCGAAAGATTCGCTCGCTGTTACTGCGTTAGGGAAAAAACTGCAGGGCGACTACTTATCGGCGAATTTCAGTATTGATGCAACAATGTCAGATGACAGACTAGCTGTCATGGCAAGCTGCAGTGTGGGAAGCGAGCACTTTTCCGTTGGACTTTCCGGAGATGGACTTACCTTTAGCGGCAAGCTACCATTGACTGAGGATTCTTATTTGAAGCTGAAGGTCGGAGTTATACCCAAACCGCAAGGAAAGGACCAAAAATTACGCGAGGCGGCGGGCTACATTGCACAACCTGTGTTTGCGTTTATTCTTCCGATCGGTTTAGGAATTGATGGCGCGCAGCAGCCGGGAATCATTGATTCTTCTGGGGGAATGGATGATTTCGTTCGCCCGCGTAGAACATGCCTGATATATTAAGGAGGGTAAAATACATGAAAAGAAATATTCGAAGAGTTCTTATTGGGCTTGCATTCGCGGCAGCGGCATTGGTTCTGGTCGGCGTGCAGAAGTACTATCCTAAATATCGTGATTTCAGAGAACAGACAAATTACAGGTTTGCCTCCATTGCGGATTTCTTCTATCAGCTGGGGGAGGCCAGACTGCTATCCTATCAGTTTTCTGATCAGGACGTTTCGGATATCGAGGTTGGATTGCAGCACATTCGAACGATGGAGATCGTTACGTCACAGGGAAACATGTATCTGCAGGCCGTTGCTGTGAAGTCAGCATTTGGAACGTATTATCGCTTTTTTGACTGCCATTACGATATTGACTGGGATCTTGTCTCTACGGCAGATTTCTCTGATAAACTTGACGGTTTCGCGCGGATCAAGGCATTGCAGTTGGATGGCGGATTCCTTTTTCAGGTCATCGCATCCAGCTATTTTCTGGACAGCAACGGCCGACCGCTTGAGTCGTTCCGAATCAATCAGGACTATTATTTCAATCATTCCGAGTATCCGGGCTATTTGCAGCTGTTTTGGGTTGAGGGGGATGAATTGCCGGAGGGATATCATCTCTCGTGCCTTGATGACTCCTTTTTTAGCGTCGACTATGAAGGCTTGGTCGACTCTTACCAGAGAGAGAAGCTGTATCGTGAAGCGAATCGGTGAGGGAGATAGGACCTGCTAAAGCTGAATATTTCATCTTTAGCAGGTCTTCCCCTCTGGCTGCCTCGTCCTCTCCACGAACGACTACGCTCCGCGCGGCGGCAACCTGACGCAGACGACCTACGCCAACGGCGTGGCCGTGACCTACAGCTACGACCTCCTCGACCGGCTGGTTGAAAAGTCGTATCACGAGACCGGAAAGCCGGACTTCACCATCCGCTACACCTACAACGCCGAGAGCCAGCTGGCCCGCCTGCGCTACGAGGAGGACGGCGAGACGGTCGGCTCCTACGCCTTTGAGTACGACAGCCTCGGGCGGCTCATCCGCAGCACGGCCATGGATGAAAACGGCTCTGTCACGCAGCGAACGGAGCACCTTTACGATGCGTTTAACCGCCTCTCCGGCCAGAGCTGGACGCTCGGCGCGCAGACCTACTCGGAGCGCTACGCCTACAGCGACGGGGAAAAAGGCGACGGCAGCCTGACGTCCATGACGGCCGCAACGGGCGACAGCCTGGAATTCGGTTACGACGCCCTCAAGCGCCTGAATCGCGTTACGGTGAAAAACGGAAGCTCCATTATTCTAAACACGGCTTACGCGTATCGTGACGTGAGCTGGAACCGCGGCAGCGCGCAGGTGGAGTTCCGCAACGTCCGCCTCGGCAGCGACAGCGGCATGCTCCTCGAGGGCAAGAAATACAGCTACGACAAGGCCGGTAATCTGGTCATGATCAGCGAAAGCACCGGCGACTTCAACAAGCTCGTCGAGTATACTTATGATAGCCAGAATCAGTTGACGTCGGAGGCATATTACAAGTCCGGAGAGGCAGAAGCCTATATCACCTATAATTACACCTACGACACAGCCGGAAACCTGCTGACCGTCTCCCAGAAAAAGGGAAATACCACGACGCTGCTCCAGACCTACACCTATGGCGACGCGCAGTGGCATGACCTCCTGACGGCGGTCAACGGGCAGGCGATCTCCTACGACGCCTCCGGAAACCCGCTGTCCTACGGCGGCTGGAGCTTCGGCTGGCAGAACGGAAGACAGCTGAAAACGGCCTCGAAAACCTCTGACGGGAAGACGGAAACGTTAGAGTATTCCTATGACGCCGACGGCATCCGCACAAGCAAGACCTATACCGTCGAGACGTTCACGCAACTTCCGGACTATACCGTGACCTTTACGGCCGACGGCGCGACCGTCAAGACCATGACCGTCGAGGATGGCTACACGCTGAAAGACAGCGACTACCCCGCCGTTCCCACCAAAACCGGCTATACCGGCGAGTGGGTGAAGTATACGTCGGCAATTCACAGCAATGTTACGGTGCAGGCGAAGTATACGGCCGTCGTGGCGAAGTATACCGTTACCTTCAAGGCCGACAATACGGTCGTCAAGACCATGACGGTCAAAGACGGTTACACCTTAAAGGCCAGCGACTATCCGACCGTTCCCGCAAAAAGCGGCTACACCGGCGAATGGGTGAAGTATACGTCGGCAATTCACAGCAATGTCACGGTGCAGGCGAAGTATACGGCAGTCGTGACAAAATATACCGTGTTCTTCAAAGCGGACGGCTTTACGGTCAAGGCGATCCAAGTGAACGACGGGTATGTTTTACAGGATGCGGATTATCCGGAAGTCCCGGCCAAGGTCGGCTGCAATGGCGCGTGGGAGAAGCATACTGCGGCGATTCATAGCAATGTGACGATTAACGCGGTCTATTCGCCCATTTCCTCACATTATACGGTCACCTTCAAGGCCAATGGGGCAACGCTCAAAACCATGACGGTTGCGGACGGTTATGTCCTGAAGACGAGCGACTATCCGACGATCCCAAAACGGGCTGGTTATACGGGGTCGTGGCCGAAAACAGGCGCGATCCATGCGAACACGACGATCACGGCTGTCTACACGAAAGATAGCGGAATCGTCATCCCGACCCAGCCGACCAGCCCCGGTGAGATCATGTCCGGCGGCGAGGGCGAACCGGTCGAGGCGGACGTTCCTGCTGAAGATGAAACTATTGCCCCGCAGGGAACTCATGTCACCGGAACGCAGACGGTCACGCATGAGTATCTGACTCTGAACGGAAAAGTTGCCAGAGAGACAATTAAAACGAATAACTCCTTGACAGCCGTGCTGGATTTCATCTATGATGAATCCGGGAAGCCGTTTGCGCTCAAGTATTCAACGAACGGAACGAGCTTCCAAACATATTATTACGTTCTGAATTTGCAGGGCGACGTGGTGAAGCTGATTCATTATATCCCCGGCTTTGAGTATGAGTCTGTCGCGGCCTATGAATATGATGCATGGGGAAATATCGTGTCCAGTTCCGGTAGACTGGCTGAGATCAATCCTCTCAGATATCGCGGATACTATTATGATTCTGAGACGGGATTCTATTACTTGCAGTCTCGTTATTATGATCCTGCGAACCGGAGATTCATTAATGCCGACATTTACGCCAGCACAGACTCAAATAATGCACTCGCCTGTAACATGTATTCGTATTGCTGGAATAATGTTGTGATCTTATACGATTCAGAGGGAGAACTTCCCAAAATAGTTACAGTACTCGATGTACAAACACATGCCACAGGTACAGATAATGATAGCGGAGCAATTTTCTTTGCTACAACTATTACTTATACTGAAACATTTACAGTTAATAGTTTCTTTTGGACGGTGTACGAATCTTCAAGCACATATACTAATTCATATGAGTTTAAACTAACTCCGAATAGCGTTTTGCAATTTGACAACACGCAAGTTAATGCGAATGATTTGCTAAAGAGCCAAATTTCTGAATGCATTGCGAGTGAAATGCTTCGAGTATCGCGAGAGGTATACCCTGATGCACTCTCAAATCGTTCTGTACGGGGGATAGCGAACGAATTGGTTGTGCATTACCTACTATCAGACATTGTAGAACGTGCGAAAGTTGCTGATATGGGTGATACAAAGAAAACAGCGCGGGGATATGACAGGAACGCTTGGATATTTGAGGCACTTAACTGAGAGAGCCGGGGTAGCGAGTATGAATAAGCATCAAACTAATATCTTAGTTGGAGTTTTGCTAGGTAGCTTATTGGCTGTGGCAATTTTGCTATTTCCTGTATTCCTGATGGTGGGCAACGAGATTTACGGAAGATACGAGGCCAAAAAGCAACTGAATAACCCATATATTAATCAGCACTATGTTGATTGGAGCAAGATTTCGCTTAGCCCGCTTGATATTCAGTTCCGCCTGCCGTCGGATTGGACATTTTCTTTTGAAGAAGGTAATCATTCAATTTACGATGCGCTTGGAGAAGAGATCGCAATTTTCAATACGCAGGCAGAGAGAATGGACGTCGGAGCATTTGTACAGTCAGTTACCGGAATAACTGTTTCTTCAATAAAACGCACTTCTTTACAGTATACCTGTTTTGGCACCAGAGTTTCGCTTAACGAGCTGGCGTTGGGAGAAACCGCGGGCGGCATTATACAGTACTATGAATTGTGCCTTTATGATAAAACTGATCCGGCAAATTATATCAGGATTCTTTTTGAACGGGACAATCTTATATCAGATACAGAATTGTTGAAGTATTGCGAAGCGATTGCCTATTCATTTTGTTATTGATCTGCTCTTTAGCCTGTTTAAATCTCTTAAAGCTGAAATTTTCATTTTTAGCACGGCCCCGATAGCCTGCAGAAAGGAAGTGACCTCTTGCACCGAACAAAAATCTATTTCCCAGTGATCATCCTTTCCCTTTCGGACAGCAACTATCCGACCGTGCCGATCAAATTCGGTTACACGGGCAGCTGGCGCAGAGTGATCACGCCGATCCATGCGAATACCACGGTGTATGCAGTTTATACGGCGACCGGCAGTGGCGGAGGAGGCGGGGAGATCATTATCCCGCCGCAGCCGACCAGTCCCGGTGAGATCATGTCCGGCGGCGAGGGCGAACCGGTCGAGGCGGATGCTCCTGCTAAAGATGAAACTATTGCCCCGCAGGGAACTCACGTCACCGGAAGCAGACTGTCACCCATGAGTATCTGACCCTGAACGGCAAAGTCGCAAGAGAGACAATTAAAACGAATAACTCCCTGACAGCAGTCCTTGATTTCATCTATGATGAATCCGGAAAGCCGTTTGCACTGAAGTATTCGACGAACGGAACGAGCTTCCAAACATATTATTACGTTCTGAATTTGCAGGGCGACGTGGTGAAGCTGATCCATTATATCCCCGGCTTTGAGTATGAGTCTGTCGCAACCTACGAATATGATGCATGGGGCAATGTGTCCAGCTCCGGCAGACTGGCTGAGATCAATCCGCTGCGGTATCGCGGATACTATTATGATAATGAGACAGGGTTCTATTACCTGCAGTCCCGTTATTATGATCCCGCAAACCGGAGATTTATTAGTGCAGATGTTTATGCTTCAACGGGACAGGGATTCGTTGGAACCAACATGTTTGCATATTGTAATAATAAGCCTATTATCAATAGTGATCCTAGCGGCCATGCCTTGCGTTCTAATCTAACGGCGATCTGTGATGGTGGTAGCGGATATCTTGACAGAACAAAAGATGTAAAACGTGTGCTGCGGGAGAATTACGAACAGGCAAAGCGGTGGGGATGGGAACTTGATGGCCCATTTGAATTCTATGATGCGGTAAAGGATGGGGGCAAATGGGACTACAAGCTCCATCCAGACGGAAGTGAGTGGATACCGCGGAACGGTGTTTTTTCCGTAAACGGCAAAAAAATGACGGCAGAGCAACTTGGAAACATTAATTACGGATTTACGGGTTCCGTATTGGGTTTCCCGGCTCCAGTTCTCCGTATGGCTGGCGGATTTGTGGCAATTAAGAACAGCGGAATTAACTGGGAAGATTGGTGGTATGATTTTGATTCTAAAGAGGATGCTGAAATGATTCAATTGGGTATTGATATGGAGTACCTCATGACAATCACTGGTTATTCTACTGATGAGGTGGTGGATTTCTTTTGGAAATGACGAATAACTATGTAGGAAAAACTGTAAAACTGTCCATATTATGCGTAATTATGGCAGCAACGATAGCATTTAGCATCTGGCATTCCTGTGGCTATTGCGCTTCGGCTGATGACGTCGCACAAATATTCCGGCAAAATGAGCAGCTGTTTGAACGTTGTCAAAGTGCGTTGGAGCGGGAACCTGCCATAAGCCACATTGTGTTTCGAGAGGGAGAATGTGTTTCGAACGTTTCTTATTACTGTATAGATGGCGTTTATTATGCAGGAGCAATTCCTGGTAAAGAGCTGGCAAATATCGTTTCAGAATTGGAAAATGCAATTCCCCTTCGCCGCATTCAGATTCGGGACGGCGGGAAGAAAGTCAATTTTTTCCTGCAAGTGTCTAACCTTTTGAATGCCGCCGGCATTTGGTATTTGGAAGACGGTGGCTTGGATACGATGTATATAAAGACGTATATAAAAGAGAGTGTCGAGTGCATTCCCAACTGGTTCTGCTACATAACTTAGGGGTAATTTAACCTGAACGGTTGGAACCTGCTAAAGATGAGGCTTCCGCCTTTAGCAGGTTCCCGCTCCGACACCAGTGCACCGTAACAAGATGGCAAAATCCGTGATAAACTTGACAGAGTGACGCGGATGGTGTATTCTGGCGGCAGGTATGTGAATTACCGTTACAATGCAGAGGGTTCCCTTGCTGAGCTGGACTACGGCGAGGGCGACGCGGCCCCGACGGCGACGTACCGCTTCGAGTACGACTCTCCCAGTACAGACTCGGGTGACGCGATTGCCTGCAATATGTTTGCGTATTGCCAGAATAACCCAGTTATGCTTGGCGACGAAAACGGCGAAGTTTGGAGCAAACTTGTCTGTATGTTAGTTGGGGCCGCAGTTGGCGCGTTGACCAGTGCACTAGCAACATTGACTACCGGGGGTAGTGGCAGGGATGTGCTCAAGTCGGCGGTCGTTGGCGCATTTGCTGGAGGTGTTATCGGCTTTACCGGGAGCATGAAAGCGGGGAAATATGTCGGTAGGGCAGTCGGATCAGCAATAAGTGCGGTAGATGCCTATGTTACCGCGCGAAAAGCTGGAACTAATGTTGCGGGCTCTTGTCTTGCAGCTGGAGTAGCTTTTAGTGCTACGTACGCAGCAGCGTCCATTAGCGCAGGGACCGGTGATGATCATACCGCAGGAATAATGTCCGATATGACATTTGGCTTCAGCGGCGCGCTTGTATCTTCTAGTGGTACGGCAATAGCCGAAAAAGTTTTCGCAGAAAAGAAAGATGCAGCTCCACAATTACCACATGTCAGGCAGGGAGC
Organism: Faecousia intestinalis; assembly: GCF_040096185.1. Lineage (NCBI taxonomy): Bacteria > Bacillati > Bacillota > Clostridia > Eubacteriales > Oscillospiraceae > Faecousia > Faecousia intestinalis. The sequence goes on from NZ_JBBMFF010000280.1 coordinate 19,070, forward strand.
AAATAGACGGATAGTAAATCCTGCAATGCTTATGTGAGTGGGTGATTGACGTGGATATGGACAAAATCACAATTCGGAGTCCCGGCAGCCTGCTTTTCGCGGCAGGCAGCGGATATATGATCTATTTGATGATTCAGGATGCATACTGGGGCTATGGCTTTATTGCACTCGTCGGCTTTGTACTCTCCCTCGTATTTGCAAAGAGCTACACATTATGTGAAAAAGGCATAAAGCATAAGCTTTTCGGTATTTGCTTCAAAGTGACTCCATGGAACGAGATTCAGGATGTAATGTGCGTTTACATGCAGACTGGTGATAGATATAACACACCAACGCTGATGTTCACAACAAGGCGCGGCAATGTGTACCGTCCGGACGAAAGCGGCTATGTCCCGAAGGCACAGAGAAAAGCCTTTTATAAGGAATGGCTTTGCGGCAGAGTTTTTATGGTTCCCTACCCGTTGAAGAAGGGAACCCAGCGGTTCCTTGCAATCGTTGAAAAGTACTACGGCCCGCTGGATTACGATTTCGTTGCAGAAAAAGAAAAGCTCCATCCAAAACCGAAGGAGTGGTGGAAGAAGTAATGGGATAATTGGAAACCTGCTAAAGATGAAACTTTCGTCTTTAGCAGGTTCAACCTACAGACGATAGAAAGGAAGTGACCCCTTGCGCAGAGCAAAGTTTATTTTCACGCTGATCATTCTTTCTATACTGTCGATGATAAGTTTAATGTTAATACAACGGTAAGTGTTGTGCCAGTAAGTCTTTGGGAGAAAATATGCGCTTTCTTTAGTAAGACATGCCCCGGCATGGCAGATGGAGCACCTACTGGCGGTGGCATGGCCATGATGTACAGTGGTGGGGGCGGCGTTTATGCCTCATTCGGTGGGTTGAACCCAATGATGAAGCGGATATGTTCGTTCCTTTGATAGACAGTAGGAGGACTAAAATATGCACTTTAAGAAATTCTATCAGGCTCTTCTCTTTGCACTGGCCTGCACCATTGCCGGTCTGCTTCTTCTGTGGGGCGGAGCGACTTTATACCTAAAAGTTGCGCAGAACTACACCGCGGCATCTCCGGCCGACTGCGTCGCGCGTATCGTAATGCGGAATGGAAAGAAGATGCGTGGTCAAATCAGGCGATATGGTGAAACGCTGATGGAGGTTCCCCTGACAGATGAGCTGGAGCTCAAGCTGGTTGCGGCAACGGATCGCGACGGAAAAGAAAGCGATGTTTTCTTTGTCAGCAGTCAGACGCCGTTTGGAAAATGCTGGCTGTCCCCACAGCTGGACTATCTCTCAAAATTTCATGGCGCCAATGCCATAACTGCGGAGAATCCCACGATGGACGACTGGTATCGCTGCTATGTTTTGCGGTATCCGGATTGTCTGGTGCTTGCAATCGTCTGCACAGAAGCGCTCACGGACACGCTGAACGGTGAACCGGTGTATGTTGTAGATGCGGATGGTATTTTAGGCGCTACCGATCCGGATTATCCCGATGGGCTGAAGTTCTATTTCTTCGTTACTCCGCCTGTAGACGAGCTGCCGGATGACTACCATATTGAAGGCGAACACCTGACCTTGCGGCAGTATGAGCTTGCTTTCTTTTTAAGGGACAAGTAAATGCTGCGTCGATGATTCGGAGACCTGCTAAAGATGAACCTCCATCTTTAGCAGGTCCGCCCCATCCCGCAGGAAGGAAGTGACCCCTTGAACCAGACAAAACTCCTGTTCCCGCTGATCTTTATTTCTCTGGAGGACGATAGCAGCATTGTCATCCCGCCGCAGCCGACCGACCCGGGAGAGATCATGTCCGGCGGCGAGGGCGAACCGGTCGAGGCAGACGTTCCTGCTGAAGATGAAACCGTCTCCCCGCAGGGGATGCACGTCACCGGAACACAAACTGTCACGCATGAGTATCTGACCCTGAACGGCAAAGTCGCAAGAGAGACAATTAAAACGAATAACTCCTTGACAGCGGTCCTTGATTTCATCTATGATGAATCCGGAAAGCCGTTTGCACTCAAGTATTCAACGAACGGAACGAGCTTCCAAACATATTATTACGTTCTGAACCTGCAGGGCGACGTGGTGAAGCTGATCCATTATATCCCCGGCTTTGAGTATGAGTCTGTCGCAACCTACGAATATGATGCATGGGGAAATATCGTGTCCAGCTCCGGTAGACTGGCCGAGATCAACCCGCTCAGATATCGTGGATACTATTATGATAATGAGACGGGGTTCTATTATTTGCAGTCTCGTTATTATGATCCGGCAAACCGGAGATTCATTAATGCCGACAGTTATCAAAGTACCGGGCAGGGATTTGTTGGGACTAATATGTTTGCGTATTGCAATAATAATCCCATCACAGCTATTGATGAATCCGGTAAATCTGTTACTGCAATCATTATTGGAGCCTTGATTTGTGCTGCAATCGGAGGTATCGATGCATACTTAAGCGCAAAGACATCTGGCGCGAGTACTAACGAAGCATTATGGCAAGGTGCAATTGGGGCCGTAAGCGGCGCAGTAACATCAGTTGTAGCTGCTATACCAGCAATTGGCCCACCGGCAGCCACTTTAATCGGTGCCGGAATCGGCTTCGTTTCCTCAACAGCCTCCGAGGTGACTCACTATGCTTTTAATAAAGATAATCCTGATTATGAATTCGACACAGCAGAATCATGTGCTAACATTGTGTTTGGAACACTGTCAAATGCAGCATCGACATATATTTCCAAAGAGATTAATATGCTCCCCATGGGCGAAATTTCTCAAATATATGTTGGAACCGTATACTCAGCCGGACATACCGGTGGATGTTTCGGCCTTAAAAAGCTTGTTGCAGAATTATTCTAATTGGGGAGAAGTTATGAAGCATAATACAGATTCTACTTTATTTCGATGTACGATTTCAGGGCCTTCTGCACTAATAATATGTCCGATTTTGTGCATCGGGATGCTTATCGCAATTGTAATATGTTCTTATTACTTGGCTGTTATTCCACTATTGTTATTGTGTATCCCTTTGTATCCCCTGATTGGACTTGGTTTGTGGAGCACTTGGAAAGAAAGCGCAGTGTTGATTATTACGGATAAAGTGGTCTGTTTGATGCGCCATGGAAAGACAATAACTTCCTTTCCGCTCACAGAGCTACGCTCCGCAGGATTATACACCCTGCAATGGTATGACAGACCCTTCCAAAAGCTTTATTTCAGTACACTTCCTTACGATTCGGATGAGGAACGGCAGGCAGCGGAAGGCGGGATTAATAGCAAATTGGCAACAGAAATCCACCAGACGGAGAACAGGCCGGGAACACATTGCATTACAGTTGACAGGTCATCATATCGGATTGTTATGCTGCAGAAAAATGTTTCAATGTTTTCTAAAACGAATGATGTTGTATTCCGAATAACCAAGGCAAAATCGTGATATGGCTTTTGTTCAGGTATGCTTTCAAGCACTGAGTCAAGTTTTCATCTTTAGCAGGTAAACCCGCTGCAGCCGACCAGCCCCGGTGAGATCATGTCCGGCGGCGAGGGCGAACCGGTCGAGGCGGACGCTCCTGCTGAAGATGAAACTGTTGCCCCGCAGGGAACTCACGTCACCGGAACACAGACCGTTACCCATGAATACCTGAGGAAACACTAATTGGTCTAATGAGGGAATGACAATGGATAACTTCAAGAGGCAATTCAAACAAGGTGACGACTATTGCGACATCCGGGCGGACTATCGCAGCCTGATCTCCATCGGGAAGAGCGTTGAGGAAACGGAGGACCTGCTGCTGCGGGCCTACTGCCCGAAAGAAGGAGACCTGCTGTTCACGCCCACGTTTTGGCTCTCCCTCGGCATCTGCGAATGGGAAACTGGCCGACTGACGCCCCGGACGAAGGAGGAGGCGCTCTACTGCCTTTCGCTATATCAGGAGACGGTCGAGCAGCGTTTGGCCGCAGGGCCGAATGAGCGGCTGTCGGACATGCTGCAGTTTTTCCGGGAAACGCAGGAAATG
>NZ_JBBMFF010000281.1:0-3448 GCF_040096185.1 Faecousia intestinalis
GGAGACAGCCCAGTTCATGGCGTCCTTCGCCCAGTCGGCGACGGAGGCGGCATCCGGGAAGGAGGCCAGCTTGTCTTCCTCGACCTTTTCGGCCTTGGCCAGACGGTAGAGCATCGTGGCCATTTCCTGACGGGTGATGTTGTCGTTCGGGGCGAACGTGCCGTCGCCCATGCCGTTGACGACACCGGCCTCGGTGGCCCAGACGACGGCGTCATAGTACCAGTCGCCGGTCTTGACGTCGGAGTAGGTGCTCTCGGCCTCGGCCGCGGGCGTACCGGCGATGCGGTAGAGCATCGTGGCGAACTCGGCGCGCGTCAGCGTGCCCTGCGGCTCGAACGTCGTCTCGGTCATGCCGTTGACGATGCCGTCCTTCGCGAGCTGCAGCACGACGTCGTAGAACCAGTCGGTCTCGGCGACATCGGTGAACGGATTGACGAACGTCTCCTCGGTGATGAGGCGGATGCGGGTCTCGTTCATATCGACACGGATGGGCTTCTCCTCTGTGGACTTCTCAAAATAGGCCTGCAGCGCCTGGCGCATATAGGTCTTGTTGACGTGGGTGATGATCTTCACATCGGAGGCCAGCTCCTTCGTCTCGTCGAGGACGTTGAGCATGGTGTAGCCGTCGCCGCCGCCGCCGAGGTAGCTGTTGATGACGACCTTGTAGCGGACATCGGGATCGAGCGGCGTGCCGTCATAGAACTTCACGTCGGAAATGCGGCTGCCCGGCTCCTTTGTGAGGTCGGCGGTGTAGGTGATGCCGGCGGGCTGGGCGAACTTGCCGTGCAGGCTGGGCAGGGCGCTGACACCGTTTTCCAGCGCGGCGAGGATCGTGGCGCCGGAGGCCTCGACGAGCATCATGTCGTTGTCAAAGGGCAGGACGGAGTTGCAGGACTTCAGCGTGACGGGACCCTCGGGCATGGAGGCGCGGATGCCGCCGCCGTTCACGAGGCAGATGTCCGGCTCATAGATGGCGAAGAAGTCGAGCAGGGCGTCGGTGACGAGGTTGGCGATGGGAGAGTTCTGACCGCGGACGAGCTGCGTGGACCATTCAAGGTTCTGCGCGCTGTAGCCGACGACCTTCTCCAGCGAGGCGGCGACCTCGTCGTTATAGCTGTCGACAAGGGCCTTGACGGTGGGATCTTCGGCGTAGGCATCCGTCAGGAAGATCTGACTGTAGATAACGCCGGTCATCTTGCCGTTCAGCACGACGACGTTGATCTGATTCAGGGCTTCGCCATGCTTGCTGGGGTTGATGAGGTACTGCGTGCCGTTGATGATGGTCGGGCGGCCTGCGATGTCGTTGCCGCCGCCGATGGAGATGTCAACGGCGGGATTATCGGTGATGAGCTGCGTGTTCTTGCTGTGCACATGGGACAGCGCGATGACGACATCGCAGGACTCCTCGTTCTTCAGGCGGCTGACAAGCGTCTTGGCCGTGGTCAGATCGTCGTCCCACTCGATGTCATAGGTGTTGCTGTAGAGCGTCGTGGCAGCGCTCTGGTCGTCCGTCACGCCGAAGATGCCGAACTTCAGACCGGCAGCTTCCTTCGTGATGTAGTCGCCGAAGGGATATTCCTTCTCGCCCGCGTAGGCCTTGCCTTCCTTGAACTTCGTATTGGCGGAGAGCATGGCATACTGTGCGCGGTCGCGCAGGCGGAGCAGGTTTTCCAGAGAGTAGTCAAAGTCGTGGTTGCCGAGCACGGTGGCATCGAGGCCGAGAGCACTCAGGGCGTCGACGGAGACATTGCCCATGGAGACGTTGGCCAGCGTGGTGTTGTAGGGGGAGTCGCCGCCGTCGACGTAGATCACATGATCCTCGCCGAGTCTGGCCTCGACCTCATTCATGACGGTCTTGATGCGGGCTACGGAGCCGATCTCGAACTTGCCGTCGCTGGAGGTGTAGGGGATGTAGTTGCCGTGGATGTCGGCCGTGGCGAACACGGAGACGACCTGCATGTCCTGCAGGAAGGCGAACAGCGTCTCAACCTGCGTGGCTGTGATCGGCTCATCTGTGAGGTCGGAGGCCTTCAGCAGGCCTGCGTCGATGGCTTTCTGCAGATGATCGATCTTTAGATCGGCACCGTAGAGCGCCTTGGCAACGGCCGTGGCCATTTCACGCACGGTGATGGGCGCATCCGGGCGGAAGCTGAGATGATCGTCGGCCAGGGAGAGGAGCTGCGCGTTGATAACGGCCTCGATCTTCGGGGCGGTGGGCAGGTCGACGCAGTCCTTGGCGGCGGCGATGACGTTTGCCGCGGTAATGGCGTCGGAGCTTGCGGAATAGCCCATTTCCTTGGGGGTGGTTTCATAGCCCTCGATCCGGCTCGCATGGATATCGGCCAGACCGAAGGTCTCTGCCAGATACACGGCCGCGTCGGCGCGCGTATAGGGCGTTTCTGCCAGTGCCGAGGCCGGGAGCAACGCGAGCACGAGCATCAGGACGAGAAGTGCGGACAGAACTCTTTTCACAGGGTTACCTCCATCTTTTCCAATATTCGGGCGGGCGGACCGCGCCGTTTCGGGCGCGTAAAAAGAGCGTATCATATTTTCAGGAAAAATGCAAGAAAATGCTGCAAATTTGCTGAATATTTTTTTGGATTTTATATAGTTTTTACAAAATATAATGGGAAGCTTCCGGATTTGTCATTGCGAGGAGGCCAAGGGCCGACGTGGTGATCCCGGCAGGGGGGCTGCCAAAATGGACAAGGGCATCGCCGACCGTGCGTGCTTACAGATTTGACGGTAGCGGCGCTCAGCGAGCGCCATGGGCAGCTGCAGGTTTTGCGGCACTCTGCCGACCGCACACGCCTTGTAGGGGAGCGGCATGCCGCTCCCGGCAGTGTACTCCCGATTCGTACTGGCTGCCGTTAAAATGGTATACACCAATTGCGTCTGTAGCGGCGCTCAGTGAGCGCCTTGTGCGCTTACAAATCATGCAGCGCAAATTCATTGGCATGAGACTTCCGAGTTTGTCATTGCGAGGCCCCGAAGGGGCCGTGGCAATCTCGCAGTACCCGGCCGGATCACAGGAAGGCCGCGGCGAAAACGCAACTGCCTGCCCGAGATTGCCACGTCGGCCTTTGGCCTCCTCGCAATGACAATTCGGGGGCCATTACCGTTTTATCGTCAGCCGGTACGAATCGTAAGCGCTGCGCCGGGAGCGGCATGCCGCTCCCCTACAACGCACGACTGGCAGTTTTGCGTAACTTTCCATTTTCCATTCTGCATTTTCCATTTGCACCATGCCTCGCCCCTGCGATTTGCACTGCATTCCATAACAAAAAACTGCCGCACCCGGGTGGGTGCGGCAGCAGGAGCGTATTTCTTACTTGCTGAGAGCCAGATAACGGCAGGCGACGGCGGCAGCCTGGCAGCGGAGCGCCGTGGCGGTCGGGTCAAGGTAGTTGACCTTGTCGTCGTGCGTGGAGCCGTTGACGATCTCGGT